>DASURM010000391.1:0-6006 GCA_036280035.1 Burkholderiaceae bacterium
GTGTCATCGGGGCGCTCGTGGACCGCGCCCTTATAATGCCCCGTTTTCGGCGCCCGCCGGCCCTGGGCAGGGCCCGGTTTCGGTGGCGCCGGCGCGACGATTCAACTTCTGCCGCGAGCGGTCAGGCACCGGCGGTCAACGACTTTTTGCGGGACTTCAACATGGTCGTCATTCGACTGGCGCGCGGCGGTGCCAACAAGCGCCCCTTCTACAACATCGTGGTCACCGATTCGCGCATGCGCCGCGATGGCCGCTTCATCGAGCGCCTGGGTTTCTACAACCCGATGGCCGCCGGCGGCGAGCAGGCGTTGCGCGTCGCGCTCGACCGCATCACCTACTGGTCGGGCGTCGGCGCGCAGCTATCGCCGACCGTCAAGCGCCTGGTCGGCCAGGCCCAGAAGCAGACCGCACCGGCCGCGGCCTGAGCCGCGTCGCACCGCGGGGTGCGCCACGCCGCTCCGGGCGCACGCCGCCGATGGATCCGCTGCCCGAGTCCGATGCGTGGCCGGCCGACGCCGTGGAGGTGGCGCGCGTCATCGACGCCTGGGGCGTCAAGGGCTGGATCAAGCTGCAGCCGTTCGCAGCCGACCCGCAGGCTTTGCTGTCGACGCGGCGCTGGTACCTGCAGCACGCGCCGCGGCCGGCAGCGACCGAGGTGCCCGAGCTGCTGCACGTGACACAGGCCAGGCCGCACGGCGATGCGGTGATCGCCGCGGCGCGCGAGCTGGCCGACCGCGACGCCGCTCGGGCCCTGCGCGGGGCCCGCGTCTACGTGGCACGCAGCAGCTTCCCGCGCACGGCGGCCGACGAGTACTACTGGGTCGACCTGATCGGCGCCGAGGTGGTCAACCGCCAGGGCGAGCCGCTCGGCCAGGTGAGCGCGTTGATCGACACCGGGCCGCACAGCGTGCTGTGCGTGCGCCGCCCGGACGCCGGCTCCGAGGTGCCCGACGTGCAAGCCGAGCGGCTGATCCCTTTCGTCGCGGCCTATGTCGACGAGGTCGACACCGCGGCGCGACGCATCCGGGTCGATTGGGCGGCGGACTATTGAATCGCAGGGCGCCGGACCGATGCGCTTCGACCTCATCACGCTGTTCCCCGAACTGTTCGCGCCGCACCAGACCAGCGGCGTGACACGCCGCGCCTACGACAGCAGCGCGATCGAGCTGCACCTGTGGCCGCTGCGCGACCACGCCGACGACGCCTACCGCCGCGTCGACGACCGGCCTTTCGGCGGTGGCCCCGGCATGGTGATGCTGGCCGAGCCGCTGCAGCGCGCGCTGGCCGCGGTGCGCGCGGCGCGCGGTGGCGAGCGCGCGCCGCTGGTGCACTTCACCCCCACGGGGCAGCCGCTGACACAGGCGCTGGTGCGCGAGTTCGCGCAGGGTCGAGGCGCGGTGCTGCTGTGCGCGCGCTACGAAGGCGTCGACCAGCGCCTCATCGACCTCGAGGTCGATCTCGAGGTGAGCCTCGGCGACTACGTGCTCTCGGGCGGCGAGTTGCCGGCGCTGGTGCTGCTCGACGCGGTGGCGCGGCTGCTGCCGGGCGTGCTCAGCGAGCCGTCGCATCAGGCCGACAGCTTTTCCGACGGGCTGCTCGAAGGCCCGCACTACACGCGGCCCGAGGTGCTCGACACGCCGCATGGCCCGCTGGCGGTGCCCAAGGTGCTGCTGTCGGGCCACCACGCCGAGATTGCGCGCTGGCGGCGCGAGCAATCGCTGCGCATCACCGCCAGGCGCCGGCCCGATCTGATCGCCCAGGCGCGCGCCGAGGGCCGGCTCAGCGCCGACGACGAGGCGCTGCTGCGCACGCTCGGCCTATAATCCGCGGCTTTTCGATCCTCTGCGGCCGCAGTTGCACCAGCGGGCCGGCACGATCGCCTGGAGAACCCAAGTGGACCTGATCCGCACCCTCGAGCAGGAAGAGATCGCCCGGCTCGGCAAGAAGATTCCCGAATTCGCCGCCGGCGACACCGTGGTGGTGAACGTCAACGTCGTCGAAGGCAACCGCAAGCGTGTGCAGGCCTACGAGGGAGTGGTGATCGCCAAGCGCAACCGCGGCCTGAACTCGAGCTTCATCGTGCGCAAGATCTCCAGCGGCGAGGGCGTGGAGCGCACGTTCCAGACCTTCAGCCCGCTGATCGCGTCGATCGACGTCAAGCGCCACGGCGACGTGCGCCGCGCCAAGCTGTACTACCTGCGCGAGCGCTCGGGCAAGTCGGCGCGGATCAAGGAGAAGCTCGCTTGAGCGAGCTTTCGCGCGCAGCCCAAGGGCTTGCCTGATCGGGCGGCCGCGATCGAGCGGCCGCACAAGCTTGTGATGGGTGTCGATCCGCCTCGCGTTCGCGATCCCAAGGCCTATCCGGTGGTCGGCATCGACGACCACCTGCCGGCGCTGCCCGCGCAGGCGCTGACGCCGCAGGCGCTGCGCCGGCGCTTCGCCGACCACCACCCGTGGACGCCCGAGTTCCAGGGCGACGCTCGGCTGTTCGCGCTCGAGCGCCAGCCGACTCCCGCGTCGGTGCTGGTGCCTCTGGTGGAGCGCGACGCCGGGCTCAACGTCTTGCTGACGCGGCGCACCGATCACCTGCACGACCATGCCGGGCAGATCAGTTTCCCGGGTGGCCGCGCCGACCCCCGCGACGCCGACGTGGTCGACACCGCGTTGCGCGAGACGCAGGAGGAAGTGGGCCTGCCGCGCGAACGTGTGCAGGTGCTGGGGCCGCTGAACACCTACGCCACGATCACCAGCTATGTCGTCACACCGATCGTCGCGCTGGTGCGGCCGCCTTTCGACCTGGCGCTCGACGAGTTCGAGGTGGCCGAGGCCTTCGAGGTGCCGCTGCAGTTCCTGATGACGCCGGCGCACCACCATCGCCATGCGGCCGAGTTCGAGGGCGTCAGGCGCCAGTTCCTGTCGATGCCCTGGCGGGGCGTCGACGCGCAGGGCCGGCCGCACGAGTACTTCATCTGGGGCGCCACCGCGGCGATGCTGCGCAACCTGTACCAGTTTCTGCGCTGAACACCGGCCGATCGACCTGTGGACGCCTGCGGGCGCACCGACGGACCTCGCTCGTATGATCGGCAGGCGATGAGCTTCTTCGCCGTCCTGTTTGCGCTGATGTTCGAGCAGCTGCGCCCTCTGCCGCGCGACAACTGGGTGCACGACGGGCTCATCAGCTGGGTCGGCTGGGCCGGCCGCCACTTCGACGCCGGCCGCGAGCGCCACGCGTGGGTGGTGTGGTTTGTGTCGGTGGTGGCGCCGGCGCTGGCCGCTGCGCTGGTGCACGTCGGGCTGGGGCGGGTCAACGCGCTGGCGGCGCTGGTCTTCGACGTCGTCGTTCTGTACCTGACGCTGGGCTTCCGCCAGTTCAGCCACTACTTCACCGACATCCGCAAGGCGCTCGACCAGGGCGACGAGGACACCGCGCGCCGCCAGCTCGCGCAGTGGTGCCACCTCGACGCCAGCGAGCTGCCGCGCACCGAACTGCTGCGCCACGTGATCGAGCATTCGCTGCTGGCCGCCCATCGCCACGTGTTCGGCGTGTTCTTCTGGTTCGTCGTGCTGGCTGCCGTCGGGCTTGGACCGGCGGGCGCGGTGCTGTACCGGATGGCCGAGTTCGCGAGCCGCTACTGGAGCTTCAAGAGCAAGGCGCTCGGCGCACCGGCCAATGACAAGTCGATGGATCTGTCGCAGCGGCTGTTCGCACTGATCGATCACCTGCCGGCGCGGCTGACGGCATTCGGCTTCGCGGTGGTCGGCAATTTCGAAGAGGCCATCAATGGCTGGCGGCGCGACGCCGGGCTCTGGCGCCATGCCAACGAGGGCGTGATCCTGTCGGCCGCCGCCGGCGCGGTGGGCGTCAGCCTCGGCGGGGCGGCGGCGCCGGGCGTGACGCCCGATCGCTCGAAGACCTTCGAGAGCGGCGCCGCTCCCGATGCCGCGAGCGCGGCGGGCTCGACTCCGGGCGCCGACCCGCAGCTCGGCCACCTCGACAGTGTGGTCGGCCTGGTGTGGCGCTCGGTGGTGCTGTGGATGCTGCTGCTGGCGCTGCTGACGCTGGCCAATCTGATCGGGTAGGCGGGCGTTCAATAGCGCGGCCGCGACAGCTCCTCGTGGAGCTGCTCGTACAGGCGCAATCGGCTGGCCGCGATCTCGCCGCGCTCGGCAGCCGCGCGCACCGCGCAATCGGGCTCGTCGCGGTGCGTGCAGTTGACGAAGCGGCAATGCGTCGCATGCGCCGCCACGTCGGGCAGCCAACGCGCCAGGTCGGCCGCCTCGATCTGCTGCAGGCCGAACTCGCGGAAACCGGGCGAGTCGAGCACCGCGGCCGTGCGCGCCTCGTCGAGCCAGTACCACGACGTGGTGGTCGTCGTGTGGCGACCGGCATTCAGCGCGCGCGAGACCTCGCCCACCTGCGCCGCCGCGTCGGGCACGAGCACGTTGATCAGTGTGCTCTTGCCGACCCCGCTGGCACCGAGCAGCAGCGTCGCGCGTCCGGCCAGCAGCGGCGCCAGGAGCGTGCGCGCAGCCGCGGCATCGTGCTCGAGCGAAGCCTCCAGCACCGGAACGCCCATGCGCCGGTACGGCTCCAGCCGTGCGCGCGCAACACCGACTTCGGGCAGGTCGATCTTGTTGAGCAGCACCTGCACGGAGATGCCCGCGTGCGCGGCGGCGATCAAGGCGCGTGCCAGCAGGGCCTCGGCCAGCGGTGGCGCGGCCGCCACGATGACCAGCAGCGCGTCGATGTTGGCGGCAAACGACTTGCTGCGCCAGCGGTCCTGTCGCCACAGCAGGCTGCGCCGCGGCAGCACCGCTTCGATCACGCCGCCGTCGCCGGTTGCGATCCACTGGACGCGGTCGCCGACCACGCAGTCGACCTTCTTGCCGCGCCGGTGGCATAGCAGACGCTGCCGGTCGGACGTTTCGACGATGAAGTGCCGGCCGTGGGCAACCACCACCAGGCCGACGTTCAGCGCCACCGGGGTTCAGCCTGGCGGCAGCGCATCGATCTTGGCCGCGCAGATGAAATCGTTGCGCGTGATGCCGCCGGCCGAGTGCGTGCTGAAGCGCACCGTGCAGCGGCCGTATTCGACCACCAGTTGTGGATGGTGATCTTCGCCGTTGGCAACGGTCGCCACGTGATTGGCGAACGCCATCGTGCGGTGGAAGTCGCCGAACTCGAACGTGCGCTCGAGCATGCCGCCGGCGACGTGCCACTGCGGGGTGGCGGCGCGTTGCTGCGCCAGCTCGCCGTCATCCAGCCGATCGGCCGCCGACGCGGGGCTGCAATGCGCATCGCGCAACTGCAGCGCCGTCAGGGCCGTCTTCATGTCGTGCCCTTTGCCAACGCAGCCAGCCGCTCGCCGGCCGGCGGGTGCGAATAGTAGAAGCGCACGTACACCGGGTCGGGCGTCAGGGTCGACGCATTGTCCTGGTGCAGCTTGATCAGTGCGCTGGCCAGGTCGGCGCCGCTGGCCTGCGCGCAGGCATAGGCGTCGGCCTCGAACTCGTGGCGGCGCGACAGCAGCGAGCCCAGCGGCGACACGAAGAAGCCGAACACCGGCAACGCCAGCGCGAACAGCAGCAGCGCCAGCGCGTCGTTGGGCGCCGCCAGGTTGGGCGTCACGCCGAGCGCGGTGTAGAACCAGCTGCGCGAGGCCAGCCAGCCCAGCAGCGCCAGCCCCGCGAGGCTGAGCACGAACACCGCGATCATCCGCTTGAGCACGTGGCGGCGCTTGAAGTGGCCGAGTTCGTGCGCCAGCACCGCTTCCACTTCGGCGGGCGTCAGCGTGGCGAGCAGGGTGTCGAAGAACACCACCCGCTTGGCGGCACCCAGCCCGGTGAAGTACGCGTTGCCGTGCGCCGAGCGCCGGCTGCCGTCCATCACGAACAGGCCGCGCGCCTGGAAGCCGCAGCGCGCCATCAGCGCCTGAACACGCGCCTTCAGCGTTTCGTCGGCCAGCGGCTCGAACTTGTTGAAGAGCGGCGCGATCAGCGTCGGAT
>DASURM010000392.1:0-15703 GCA_036280035.1 Burkholderiaceae bacterium
ATGGCGCACTGGGTGGCCTCCAGCGGCCGGGCGCTGCCGGTGATGGTGCCTTCGCCGCTCGGCGAGACGTCGCGCGCCACGGTAGGCTTCGACGACTACGCGGCCTGGCTCGACGGCCTGGTGCTGATGGGCGGCTCCGACATGTGGCCCGGCCACTACGGCGAAGAGCCGCTGAAGCCGCAATGGAGTGGTGATCGCATCCGCGACGAGTACGAGACCGCGCTCGCGCGCGCCTTCATCGCGCGCCGCAAGCCGGTGTTCGGCGTCTGCCGCGGGCTGCAGGTGCTCAACGTCGCATTCGGCGGCTCGCTGCTGCAAGACATCAGCCTGCTGCAGCCGCACGCGCTGGCGCACCGCGACGCGGGGCTGTACGACCAGCACTTCCACGCGGTGGATTTCGTGCCGGGCACGCGGCTGGCGAGCCTGTACCCGGGCGCCTCGCGCGTCAGCGTCAACAGCGTGCACCACCAGAGCATCGCCGAGCTGGCGGGCGACTTCGTGGTCGAGGCGCGCTGCCCCGACGACCAAGTGATCGAAGCGGTGCGCTGGCGTGGGCCCAGTTACGTGGCTGCGGTGCAGTGGCACCCGGAGTTCCACAAGCCGCTCGAGCAGGGCGTGATCGACGACGCGCCGATCCTGAAGGACTTCCTCGACGCGGCAGCCGCCGCGCGGGTGGCCGCATGAAAGCGCCCGAGCGCCCGCTGCTGATCGGCGTGTCGGCGCGCATCTACATGCCCGGCACCGCGGGCGTCCAGATCAGCGGCATCTGGGCCAGGAACCTGCACTACCTGGAGCAGTCGGTCGCACACTGGGTACTGTCGGGCCATGCGATGGCGGTGATGATCCCTGCGGTCACCAGGGACAGCATCGTTACCCGCAGCGACCTCGATCTCGACGACTATGCCGCCACGCTCGACGGCCTGCTGCTGCAAGGCGGCAACGACGTGGCACCCGAAACCTACGGCGAAACGCCGCTGCACCCCGACTGGGCGGGCGACCGCGTGCGCGACCGCTACGAGATGGAGCTGATCGACGCCTTCGTGCGCGCCGGCAAGCCGGTGTTCGGCATCTGCCGCGGCCTGCAGCTGCTCAACGTGATGTTCGGCGGTACGCTGTTGCAGGACATCGCGACGCAGCGCCCCGCTTCGCGCGCGCACCGCGACGGCTCGCGGTTCGAGCGCCACTTTCACGGCGTCGAGTTGCTGCCCCACTCGCGGCTGGCGCAGCTCTACCCCGGCGTGCACCACGGCATCGTCAACTCGATCCACCACCAGGCGATCAAGGATCTCGCGCCCGGCTTCATGGTCGAAGCCTGCTGCCCCGACGATGGCATGATCGAGGCGGTGCGCCGCAGCGGTCCGTCGTACATGGCGGCGGTGCAGTGGCACCCCGAGTTCCACGTCCCGGGCGACCCCGACAATTTCAACGACGCGCCGCTGCTGCACGACTTCCTGGTCGCCGCCCGCGAGACGCGCGCGGCGCACGCCGCCTGAACCGATGTCGACCCTAGCGATCCACAACCCCGCCACCGGCGCCCTCATCGCCGAACGCCCCGCCGACGACGCCGCCTCGGTGGCCCGCAAGGCCCAGGCGGCGCGTGCCGCGCAGCCCGCCTGGGCGGCCGTGCCGCCGCGCGAACGCCTGGCGGCGATCGAACGCTTTCGCGCCGCGCTGGTGGCAGAGACCGAGACGCTCGCGGCCACGCTCACCCGCGAGGTCGGCAAGCCGATCGTCCAGTCGCGCAACGAACTGAACGGGCTGCTGCCGCGCATCGACTTCGTCCTCGCGCACGCAGCCGAGGCGATCGCCGATCGGACGGTGTTCGACGAGGCCGGCATGCGCGAGCGCATCGGCCATGTGCCGCTCGGCGTGGTGGCCAACATCTCGGCGTGGAATTACCCGTATTTCGTCGGCTGCAACGTGATCGTGCCGGCGCTGCTCACCGGCAACTCGGTGCTGTACAAACCGTCGGAGTTCGCCACGCTGAGCGGCCTGCATATCGCCCGCCTGCTGCAGGGCGCCGGCGTGCCAGAGGCCGTGATGCAGCCGCTCGTCGGTGGCGGCGAGACCGGCACGGCGCTGCTGCAGCAGCGCATCGACGGCCTGTTCTTCACCGGGAGCCATGCCACCGGCGTCAAGATCGCGCAGGCGCTGGCGGGCAGGCTCGTGAAGCTGCAACTCGAACTGGGCGGCAAGGATCCCGCCTACGTGCGCGCCGACGCCGACGCCAAGGCCGCCGCCGAGAGCCTGGCCGACGGCGCGATGTACAACACCGGCCAGAGCTGCTGCTCGGTCGAGCGCATCTACGTACACGAGTCGTTGCACGAGGCCTTCGTCGAGCACTTCGTCGCCACGGTGGCGGGTTTCAAGGTCGGCGACCCGACCGCGGCCGACACCTACATCGGCGCGATCACGCGCGCGCCGCAGCTTGCGGTGCTCGACGCGCAGGTGGCCGACGCCAAGGCCAAGGGGGCGACGCTGCTCACCGGGGGCCACCGTCTCCCGGGCCCCGGCAACTGGTACGCGCCCACCGTGTTCACGCACGTCGACCACACGATGGAACTGATGCGCGACGAGAGCTTCGGGCCGATCATCGGCATCCAGAAGGTGCGCAGCGACGACGAGGCCGTCGCGCTGATGAACGATACGCGCTACGGCCTCACCGCCGGCGTCTACAGCCGCGACGAGACCAGGGCGCGCGAGCTGCTGGCGCGCGTCGCCGCCGGCAGCGTGTACTGGAACTGCTGCGACCGCGTGAGCCCGCGCCTGCCTTGGTCGGGGGTCGGCGACTCGGGCATCGGCCTGACGCTGTCGGTCGATGGCATTCGCACGTTCACCCGGCCGAAGGCCTGGCATCTGCGCACGCCGTGATGCCGCAGCGTCGCGTCAGGCTGGCCCTTTTCGACCTCGACCACACGCTGCTCGAAGGCGACAGCGACGTGCTGTGGTGCGACTTCCTGCTGCAGCGCGACGAGCTCGACCGATCGGCGTTCGAAGAGGGCAACGCGCGCATGCAGCGCGAATACCGCGCCGGCACCGTCTGCCCGCTGGCATTCAGCGAGTTCTATGTCTCCACGCTGGCCGGCCGCACGGCCGCGCAGTGGGAGCCGCTGCGCCGCGAGTTCCTCGAGCGCGTGATCGCGCCACGCATCGGTGCGGCGGCGCAGGTGCTGGTCGAGCGCCACCGCGGCGCCGGCGAACTGGTGGTGCTGACCACCGCGACCAACCGCTTCATCACCGAGCCGACGGCCGCTCTGCTGGGATTCGCCCACCTGATCGCCACCGAGTGCGAGACCGCCGCCGACGGCCGCTTCACCGGCCGCGTCGCCGGCACGCTCAACATGCGCGAAGGCAAGGTGACGCGCCTGCAGCAGTGGCTGGGCGCGCAGGGCATGGCCCTGCACGAGTGCGAGAGCACCTTCTACAGCGATTCGATCAACGACCTGCCGCTGCTGCAGGCGGTGCGGCGTCCGGTCGCGGTGAACCCCGACAGCCTGCTGGCCGCCGAAGCGGCGCAGCGCGGCTGGCCGGTGCTCGGCCTGCACGAGCGCGCCGGCTGACGCGCCGGCGCGCCTATCATGCGCGGCCATGGCCGCACAGGCGACACCGGTTCCCAAACCGTCGGCAAGCGAGGGCGACACCAACGCCTCGCCGCTGCGCGAGCGCTGGCAGCGCGAGCAGCTCGACGGGGCCACGCACGCGCTGCTGGCGCGCGATGCCGGCGCGTTCCTGCGCCAGTCCGTGTCGACGCCGTGCCTGGATGTCATCGCCAAGGCCGAGGGCATCTGGATCGAGGATCTCGCCGGCCGGCGCTACATGGACTTCCACGGCAACAACGTGCACCACGTGGGCTATGCCCATCCGCACGTGCTGGCTGCGATCAGGCAACAGCTCGACGAGCTGAGCTTCGCGCCGCGGCGCTTCGCCAGCGAGCGTGCGGTCGAACTCGCCGAAGCGCTGGCCGCCAGGTTCCGCGCGCTCACCGGTCACGACGCGAAGCTGCTGCTGACCACCGGCGGCTCCGACGCGATCGAGGTGGCGATCAAGCTGGCACGCGCCGCCACCGGACGCTTCAAGACCTTGAGCTTCTGGGACGCGTTCCATGGCGCCGGGTTCGGCGCCTCGAGCGTCGGCGGCGAGTCGCTGTTTCGCAGCGGCCCGATCGGCCCGCTGCTGCCCGGCACCGAGCACGTCGCGCCGTTCGGCTGCTACCGCTGCCCGTATGGGCACCGAGTCGACGCGAGCAACCAGCCCTTGCTCGACGAATGCCGGCTCGCCTGCGCGTCGATGGTGAGCTACGTGCTGCAGCGCGAGCGCGACGTCGCCGCCGTGGTCGCCGAGCCTGCGCGGGCCGTGCCCTACGTTCCGCCGCCGGGCTACTGGCGCTCGGTTCGCGAGGCGTGCCGTGCACACGGCACGCTGCTGATCTTCGACGAGATCCCCACCGGCCTGGGCAAGACCGGGCGCTTCTTCGCCGCCGAGCACGACGCGGTGGCGCCCGACATCGTCGTGCTCGGCAAGGCGCTCGGCGGCGGTGTGCTGCCGATCGCAGCCTGCATCGCGCGCGCCGATCTCGACGTGGCGGGTGACTACGCGTTGGGCCACTACACGCACGAGAAGAACCCCGTCACCGCGGCGGCCGCGCTGGCCACGCTGCAGGTGATCGAGCGCGAAGGCCTGGTCGAGCACGCGGCGCAGGTCGGCGCGCATGCGCTGCAGCGGCTTCAGGAGCTGCAGCAGCGCCACGCGCTGATCGGCGACGTTCGCGGCCGCGGCCTGTTGCTGGGCGTCGAACTGGTACAGGATCGCGCCGACAAGACGCCCGCACCCGACGCCGCGGACCGGGTGCTCTACCGCGCGCTGTCGCGCGGGCTTTCGTTCAAGACCACGATGGGCCACGTGCTGACGCTGACGCCGCCGCTCGTCACCACCCGCGCGCAGATCGACGCCGCGGTCGACATCCTCGACGCCTGCCTGGCCGACGAGCGCTGAACGCGCGGTGGCGACACCTCGGCGCCCACGCGCGGCGGGTTCATGTTCTCGCGCATCGACGCGTCGTCGGTGTAGAAGTCCTCGATCGCCTCCGCGTGGGCGTTGCTCTCGACGCGAGCGATGAAGCGTTCCAGCGTGGCGGCGTTCGGCATCGCGACTCCGAGGGCTATCGCACCGCGCCGGACACCGACGCGCGCAGCGCCGCGCGTGCCAGCAGGCGGGTGGAGTCCAGCGTCGGCAGGCTCGAGTTGGCATCGCCGATCACCAGCGGCAGCTCGGTGCAGCCGAGCACCACCGCGTCGCAGCCGCGTTCGCGCAGGCCATCGATCACGCGCAGCAGCGCGGCCACCGACGCCGGCGCGAACACGCCGTTGACCAGTTCGTCCATGATGATGCGATGCACTTCGTCGCGCTCGGCGTTGCTGGGCCGGATGCAAGTGGTGGGGTAAACCGGGCCGTCGACCAGCCAACGCGTACCGGTCAGGCCGATGCGGTGCAAGCCGCGCGACGCCGCCTCGGCGGCCACCACCTCGGCGATGTGCAGCCACGGCCGCGGTGCGCGCGGCAACACCAGCGGCATCGCCTGGTGGATCGTGTTGTCGGGGCAGATCAGCAGCTCGGCGCCGATGGCCGCCAGCTTGCGCGCCGAATCGAGCATCAGTTCGGCGACGCCCGCCCAGTCGTTGCGATCGATGCAGTGCACGTAGTCGGCCAGCGAGTGCGAATGCATCGCCAGCTCGGGGTGCGCATGTGGCCCCATCTGCTGCGCGGCCTCGGCGCATACCGTGCGGTAGCACAGGGCCGCGCCTTCGGCGGAGCAGGCCACGATGCCGATTGGCAAGGGCCGCAGACTTGTGCTCATCGCGGGCTCGCTCGCGAGTGGGGCGATGGTCTGGTTCGGCCGACTCGGCGCCGGGCTCAGCGCGGCGTCTCGGCGTCTGCCGGCGCGGTGTCGCGTGCGCCGAAGCGCAGCGCGGCGCGGGCACGCGCCTTGGCGGCCTCATCGTCGCGGCTGCGCGGCGGCGCGTGGGTGACCAGCGAGCCGATCAGCTCGCGTGCCACCGAGGCCACCTTCTGCACCGCCTCGTCGAACGCCTGCTCGTTGGCCTTCGACGGCACCGTGAAGCCGCTCAGCTTGCGCACGAACTGCAACGACGCGTCGCGAATCTCCAGCTCGGTGGCCGGCGGCTCGAAGTTGAACAAGGTCTTGATGTTCCGGCACATGCGCCCTACCCCTTCAACTCGACCTCGGCCTCGATCTCCACCGGGATGTCGAACGGCAGTTCGGCCATGCCCACCGCGCTGCGCGCATGCGCGCCGTGTTGCGGGCCCCAGAGTTCGAGGATCAACTCGGAGAAGCCGTTGATCACCGCGGGCTGCCGGTTGAACCCGGGCGCCGAGTTGACCATGCCGAACACGCGGCACCACCGGCTCACCCGATCGAGGTCGCCGAGCGTGCGCTTCAGGCTGCCGAGGATGCTGAGCGCGACGATGCGCGCCTGCGCATGGCCCTGATCGAGCGTCAACTCGCGACCCACCTTGCCCAGCGGCTGGGCGATCGAGCCGTCGGCGTCCTGCGGCCCATGGCCCGAGATGAAGGCGCGGCTGCCCACCACGTGCACGAACTGGAACGGCAGCTTGACGCCAGCGGGTGCCTGCAGCGGCGCGGGCAGCCGCAGACCCAGCGCGGCGATTCGGGCTTCGATATTCGACATGCGGTCGCGCCTTCAGAGATCGCTGAACGAGGTGTCGCTCGGCGCGCGCGCATCGCCGACGAACAGACGCAGCACGGGCGACTGCCCGTCGTGCTCCCACACGCGCGTCTGGATCACGAACTGGCGGCCGCCGAAACGCACCACGTCGCCCACCACCGGCATCGCGCCGTGACCCTGCCAGAAGCGCGGCACCGCGATGCCCTCGCGCCGGATCCAGGCCTGATCTTCGGCATTGAAGACCAGGCTCACCTGCAATTGATCGGACACGGGTCGGTACCTCCTGGCCGAATGATCGCTCAACTGGCGCTGCGGTTCGAGCCGATCGACGCGCCGTCAGCCCTCGGGCGCGAGCACCGCCATCGTGATGCGCGACACGCAGACGAGTTGGCCCTGGTCGTTGCTCAGGTCGATGTGCCACACGTGCGTGCTGCGACCGCGGTGGATGGGCCGGCTGACGCCGGTGACCCAGCCGTCGGTGACGCTGCGCAGATGGTTCGCGTTGATGTCGAGCCCTACCGTGCGGTACTGCGGCGGCATCGAGAACGCGGCGCCGCACGAGCCCAGCGACTCGGCCAGCAGCACCGAGATGCCACCGTGCAGGATACCCATCGGCTGGCGCGTACGGTCGTCGACCGGCGCGCGTGCGCGGATGAATGCGTCGCCGACTTCGAGGAACTCGATGCCCAGGTGGGCCACCGTGGTGTTGACGTGCAGCGAGTTGAGCAACTCGACCGAGATCGGTCGCTTCCAGATCGACGTCATGGGCTCCGGGTCCGCTTGGTTGAATGATTCGCAGTGTGACAGAGACGCGGACGCCACTTGGCGCACGCACTCTCTCGGTGCAGTTCCCGCATTCCGGGACGCGCTACCTCATGCCATGCCGCCAGGGCCATGCGGCACCGGCGTTCGTGGCGCCGGCGGCTTGCACGGCTCGCCGACCTGCACGACACTGCACTCCCAACCAGGCGCAACGCAGGACCGATTCATGCGCTCTGTCGAGTTCTTCACCTACCTTCTGCCAAGCGACCATGTCGGCGGAGAGCCGCAGCCGTCGCGCTCCAAACTCACTCTCTGGCAGGCGGTCGCCTACCCGGGCGCCACCCGCATCGACGCGTCGCGCGAGGTGCGCATGATCCCCGAGTCGCCCGCTGAACGCGCGCTCCTTGGCGTGCCAGGGCTGGAAGACGAGGCGGGCGCCAAAGCCTGAGTCAACAGCAGAAGACTTCCCGTCGATGGCGTGGCGGAGACGGTGGGATTCGAACCCACGATGCAGGTTTTGCCCGCATACTCCCTTAGCAGGGGAGCACCTTCGGCCTCTCGGTCACGTCTCCACGGCCAGCGCGCGGATTCTACGCCGCGCACCCGCGCTGGCTCAGGCCGCCTGCGGCTGCTCGAGTTCGAACGCCTTGTGCAGCGCGCGCACCGCTAGCTCCATGTACTTCTCGTCGATCACCACCGAGGTCTTGATCTCGCTGGTGGTGATCATCTGGATGTTGATGCCCTCGTCGGCCAGCGTGCGGAACATCTTGGCCGCGACGCCGACGTGGCTCTTCATGCCGATGCCGACGATCGACACCTTGCAGATGCGCGCATCGCCGAGCACGTCGCCGGCGCCGAGCGCCGGCCCCACGTTGGACTTCAGCAGGTCGATCGCCCGCGCGTAGTCGTTGCGGTGCACCGTGAACGAGAAGTCGGTCTTGCCGTCGTGGCTGACGTTCTGCACGATGACGTCGACGTCGATGTTGGCTTCCGCCACCGCGCTCAGGATCTGATAGGCGATGCCCGGCCTGTCGGGCACGCGCATGATCGTGACCTTGGCCTCGTCGCGGTTGAACGCGATGCCTGATACGACGGCCTGTTCCATCTTTTCGTCTTCCTCGAAGGTGATCAGCGTGCCCGAGACAGCCTCCTCGGCGATCGGGATGTCCCACGGCGTGAAGCTCGACAGCACGCGCAACGGTACGCGGTACTTGCCGGCGAACTCCACCGAGCGGATCTGCAGCACCTTGGAGCCGAGGCTCGCCATTTCCAGCATCTCCTCGAAGCTGACGGTGGCGAGCCTGCGTGCCTCGGGCACGATGCGCGGGTCGGTGGTGTAGACGCCGTCGACGTCGGTGTAGATCAGGCACTCGGCGGCCTTCATCGCCGCCGCCACCGCGACCGCGCTGGTGTCGGAGCCACCGCGGCCGAGCGTGGTGACGTGGCCCTCGCCGTCGATGCCTTGGAAGCCGGTGATGATCACCACCTTGCCGGAGTCGAGGTCGGCGCGCACGCGGGCGTCGTCGATGTGCTCGATGCGCGCCTTGGTGTAGGCGCTGTCGGTCTCGATCGGCACCTGCCAGCCGGCATAGCTCACCGCCTGCATGCCTTCGGCCTGCAGCGCCAGCGACAGCAGCCCGACCGACACCTGCTCGCCGGTGGCGGCGATCATGTCGAGCTCGCGCATCGCCTCGGTGGTCATTTTCTCGGGCGACAACTCCTTGGCCAGGCCGAGCAGCCGGTTGGTCTCTCCGCTCATCGCCGAGGGCACCACCACCATCTGATGGCCCGCGTGCGCCCACTTGGCGACGCGCCGGGCGACGTTGCGGATGCGCTCGGTCGAGCCCATCGAGGTGCCGCCGTACTTGTGGACGATGAGTGCCATGACCGTGGAGCGCGCCGCGCCTGCCGTTGCACACGGATGCGGCCCGAAAGTTGAAAAGCCCCCGGGCCAGGGCGCTCGGGAGCGGGCGATTTTATCCGCCGAGCCAGGGCTCTCGCTCCGGCAGCATCGCCTCGTCGGGGCACCAGCGCAGCCACAGCGTACCCAAGCGGCCCGGCGCGCGCACCCGCGCATCGAGCCCGAGCCCCGGCACGAACACCAGCCGATCGGCGTCGTAAACCAGTGGCCCTTCGCGCTGTGCAGCGGGAATGGCCGCGGCCTGGTATTGCTTTTTCAGGCTGCGCGGCGTGCTTCGCGGCTGCGCCTGCCAGCGCTCGCCGCCTTGCCGCGCGGCGAGGCGGCACGAGCGCAGCAGCGCGGCCGGCACGCCATCGGCCCCGCGCGTGACCTCCAGTGCGCCGCGCCAGGCTGGCAGCGGGTAGTGCCCCGGGCGCGACAGATCGAGCGTCAGTTCGCCCGGCGTCACACCGCCGCGCCGCGTGGTCGCCGGCGCCACCGCCAGCCGACCGCGGTAGAGCATCAACTCGCGCGTGCCGTCGCCGGGCCAGCGCGCATGCCTCACTCGCGGCAACTCCGACAACAGACGCTCGAGCAACGACTCGGGCGCCCCGCGCCCGAGCGCAGCGTGCAGCCAGGCCCGCAGCGCGTTGGCGCGCCGCGCCGCACTCAACCCGCGCCAGCGCGCGACATCGAGCCGCCCCTGGTCGTCGACGATCGTGGCGAGGTCGCCCGAGGCCACTTCGCTCAACAGCGCCTGCACCTGCTGCGCGCGGCGCGCCACGGCCCCGAGCGTGACCTCCGCGTCGCCGAAGGCGCGCGTCAGCGCGCTCCACACGCCTTCGCGCAGGCGGCCACGCGCAAGGCGCCGGTCGACGTTGGAGGCATCGTCGACGAAGCGCAGCCGGTGCACCCGCACATAGGCCTCGATCGCCTCGCGCGGTTGCTCCAGCCACGGCCGCAGCCAGCACAGTCCGTCGCGCTGCGCGGCGCGCGGCATCGCCGCCAGCCCGGCCGGGCCGGCGCCGCGCAGCGCCTGCAGCAACACCGTTTCGGCCTGGTCGCGTCGATGGTGCGCCAGCAGAATCGCACCGGCGCCCTCGTCGCGGGCCATTCGGGCCAGCGCGGCGCGGCGCTCGCGGCGCGCCCACGCTTCGACGCTGTCACCCTTGGCTGGCTTGCCGGTCAATCGAGTGGACACCAGTCGCACCGGCAGCCCCGCCTTGCGCCAGCGCGCGACCTGCGCCGCCGCGAACTCGAGCCAGGCATCGGCTTGCGGCATCAGGCCATGATGCACGTGCAGCGCGACCACCTCGAGCCCCCCGCCGCGCGCCGCGCGGGCCGTGGCGTGCAACAGGGCAGTCGAGTCGCGGCCAGCGCTGAAGGCTACCGCCACGCGCTGCGGCGCGCGGTCTTTCGCCGCGACGGAGCGCTCAGCGGTCTTTGGTGTCGGTGAAGCGGCCGTAGGCCATCAGCCGCTCGTAGCGGCGTTTGAGCAGCGCCTTGGTGTCGAGATCGGACACCTGACGCAGCGCGTCGCCCAGCGCGCGCTTGAGCTGCGCGCTCATGTGCTTGGGGTCACGGTGCGCGCCGCCGACCGGCTCGTTGACGATCTTGTCGACGATGCCCAGCGCCTTGAGCCGGTGCGCGGTGATGCCCAGCGCCTCGGCGGCGTCGGCCGCGCGCTCGGCGCTCTTCCAAAGGATCGACGCGCAGCCCTCTGGCGAGATGACCGAGTAGATCGAGTACTGCAGCATCACCACCTGATCGGCGACGCTGATCGCCAGCGCGCCGCCGGAGCCGCCCTCGCCGATGATGGTGCTGACAATCGGCACCTTGAGCTGGCTCATCTCGTAGATGTTGCGCCCGATCGCCTCGGACTGGCCGCGCTCCTCGGCGCCGATGCCGGGGTAGGCCCCCGGCGTATCGACGAACGTGAAGACGGCCAAGCCGAACTTCTCGGCCGTCTTCATCAGCCGCAGCGCCTTGCGGTAACCCTCGGGCCGCGGCATGCCGAAGTTGCGCTGGCCGCGCTCCTTGGTATCGCGCCCCTTCTGGTGGCCGATGAGCATGCACGACTGGCCGTTGAAGCGCGCCATCCCGCCGACGATCGACGCGTCGTCGGCGAACGCGCGGTCGCCGTGCAGTTCGACGAAGTCGGTGAAGATCTCGTTGGCGTAGTCCAGCGTGTACGGCCGCTGCGGATGGCGCGCGATCTGCGTCACCTGCCACGGGTTGAGGCTGGAGTAGATCTCCTTGGTGAGCTGCAGACTCTTCTTGTCGAGGCGGTCGATCTCCTCGGAGATGTCGACCGCCGACTCGTTCTGGACGTAGCGCAGCTCTTCGATCTTGGTTTCGAGATCGGCGATCGGCTGCTCGAACTCCAGGAAATGGCGCTTGCTCATCGATGACGTCGGGGCTCGCGGGCCATCAATAGTCCACAGGCAACGGGTCGAGGCTGCGCCAAATGTACCACGTGGCCACCGAGCGGAAAGGGGCCCACGCCTCGCCGACTTCGCGCGCCTCGGCCCTTGAAACCGGCTCGCCGCTGAAGTAGTTGACGCTGATGCCCTTGAGCAGGCCGAGGTCGTCGAGCGGCAGCACGTCGGGCCGCATCAGGTGGAAGATGAGGAACATCTCGGCCGTCCAGCGCCCGATGCCGCGGATCGACACCAGCTCGTCGACGATCGCCTCGTCGTCCATCTGCTGCCACTGCTTGACGTGCACGCTGCCGTCCTCGAAGTGACGTGCGAGGTCGGACAGGTACTCCACCTTGCGTGCCGACAGCCCCGCTGCCCGCAGGATCGGTGCGCTGGCCTCCAGCACCGCGCGTGGGGCGACGCGCACCGACGGCGTGTCGATGACGGCGATGAATCTGTCCCACACCGCCTGCGCGGCCTTCACCGAGATCTGCTGGCCGACGATCGAACGCGCCAGCGTCGTGAACGCATCGCCGCGGCTCTGCAGGCGCGCCTCGCCGAACTTCGGGATCAGCTTGCGCATCACGCGGTCGCGCTTGCCGAGGTGACGGCAGGCATCGTCCCAATACTCTGGTGCGGCGGAGCTGCCACGGACCATCGAACGGACTCCGTCGGCTCAGGCGCGGACCCAGGTCGTGCCCTGGGCCGAATCCTTCAGCACGACGCCGTGCGCAGCCAGCTCGTCGCGGATGCGGTCGGCCGCCGCGAAGTCGCGCGCCGCCTTGGCCTTGGCTCGCTCGGCGATGCGCGCCTCGATCGTCGCCTCGTCGAGCGTGACGCCGCCTTGCAGGTAGGCGCGTGGCTCCTGCTGCAGGAAGCCGAGCGTGCCGGCCAGTTGCCTCATCAGCGCGCTGGCGCCGCCGTCGCGCGTGCGGTTGGCCTCACCTGCGAGATCGAACAGCACCGCCAGCGCGGCGGGCGTATTGAAATCGTCGTTCATCGCGTCGCGGAAGGCCGTCGCCCGCGGCTGCGACCAGTCGAGCGCGGCGGCGCTCGGCGGCACCGACTGCAGCGCCGTGTACAGCCGCGTCAGCGCGGCACGCGCGTCGTCGAGGTGCGCGTCGCTGAAGTTGAACGGGCTGCGATAGTGCGTGCGCAGCATGAGGAAGCGCAGCGTCTCGCCGTCGTAGCGCCGCAGCACATCGCGGATGGTGAAGAAGTTGCCCAGCGATTTCGACATCTTCTCGTTGTCGACGTTGAGAAAGCCGTTGTGCAGCCAGTAGCGCACGAACGGCTTGCCGAACGCGCCTTCGCTCTGCGCGATCTCGTTCTCGTGGTGAGGGAACTGAAGGTCCATGCCGCCGCCGTGGATGTCGAACGTCTCGCCGAGCAGCGCGCAGCTCATCGCCGAGCATTCGATGTGCCACCCGGGGCGCCCCAGGCCGTAGGGGCTGGCGAACTGGGCGTCCGCCGGTTCGTCGGGTTTGGCAGCCTTCCAGAGCACGAAGTCGAGCGGATCCTCCTTGCCCTCGCCGACCGCGACGCGCTCGCCCGAGCGCAACTCGTCGATCGACTTGCCCGAGAGCTTGCCGTAGCCGGGGAACTTGCGCACCGCATAGTTGACGTCGCCGCCGGCCGCGCGGTACGCCAGCCCCTTGCGCTCGAGCGTGCCGATCAGCGACACCATCTGCGGTACGTAGTCGGTGGCGCGCGGCTCGTGCGTCGGCGCGGCGGTGCCGATGGCGGCCAGGTCGGCGCGCATGGCCGCGATCATCTCGTCGGTGAGCGCACGGATCGTGATGCCGCGCTCGATCGCGCGCCGGATGATCTTGTCTTCGATGTCGGTGATGTTGCGCACGTAGGTGACGCGGTAGCCGAGCGCGAGCAGCCAGCGGTAGACGACGTCGAACGCCGTCATCATGCGCGCATGGCCCACGTGGCAGAGGTCGTAGATCGTCATGCCGCAGACGTACATGCGCACGTGGCCCGGCTCCAGCGGCACGAAGGGTTCGACGCGACGCGTCAGTGTGTTGTAGACGTTCAGGCTCACTGGTGCACCCTTAGGTCCTGCGGCCCCGTCCTGCCGAGCGGCTTCGCCCCCCTTCGGGCGGCCGGGCGGGGGCTCATGGGCCCCGTTCAGCAGGCACGCCACCCTCGTACAATTCCGAACGAGTATAGCGGCGCGACGCTGCCGCGCGACCGCAATCGAACGCCTTCGTGCAACCCCTCTGGCGCCACGTCACCGTCGCAACCCTTGCGCTGGCCTCGATCGCGCCGCGGGCGCAGGAGGTGCGCGAGATCGACAAGCTGTTTCGCGCAGGCGACACCACGCTGGCGATGCAGCGAGTCGACAAGGCCATTGCCGACAAGCCGCGCGATGCTGCGCTGCGATTCCAGCGCGCACTGATGCTCACCGAACTGCAGCGCACCGGCGAGGCGGCCGACGCGCTGAATGCGCTGATCGAGGATTTCCCCGATCTGCCGGAGCCCTACAACAACCTGGCGGTTCTGCTGGCCGCGCAAGGCCGCATCGATCGCGCCCGCGAGTTGCTCGAGACGGCTCTGCGCTACAACCCCGACTACGCGGTGGCGCACGAGAACCTGGGCGACGTGTACATTCGGCTGGCGCAGCGCGAATTCGACCGCGCGAGCGCGGCCGGTCGCAACGGCGAGGCGCTGCAGCGCAAGCTCACGCTGACGCGCGATCTCGTCGCCGCCGGCCGGCCCGCCAAGCCCTGAGGATCCGCCGCTTCGACCGGCCTACGCACGAGGACAACCGATGACGTACCCCATCCGCTGGCTGATGACGCTGCTGATCGCTGCATTCGCCAGTCACCCCGCGCTGGCGCAGAAGGTGAAGTTCACCACCAGCATGGGCGACATCGTGGTCCAACTCGACGCCGAAAAGGCGCCCAAGACGGTGGCCAACTTCGTGCAGTACGTAAAGGATGGGCACTACGACGGCACGGTGTTCCATCGCGTGATCGCCGCCTTCATGATCCAGGGCGGTGGCTTCGACGCCGAGATGCGCGAGAAGCCCACCCGTGCGCCGATTCCGCTCGAAAGCCGCAACGGCCTGAGCAACAAGCGTGGCACGATCGCGATGGCGCGCACCAATGTGCCCGATTCCGCGACCGCGCAGTTCTTCATCAACGTGGTCGACAACTCCTTCCTCGACGCCGCCAACGCGCGCGACGGCAACGGCTACGCGGTGTTCGGCACGGTGGTATCGGGCATGGATGTCGTCGACAAGATCCGCGGCGTGCCGGTCGGCAACAAGGGCCCCTATCAGAACGTTCCGCAACAACCGGTGGTCATCCGCAAGGCCACCTTGGAGAGCAGCAAATGACCAAGACGGTCGAGTTGACCACCAGCGAGGGCGCGATCCGCATCGAGCTCGACGACGCCAAGGCGCCGGCGAGCAGCGAGAACTTCCTCGCCTACGTGCGCGCCGGCCACTACGACGGCACCGTGTTCCACCGCGTGATCAAGGGCTTCATGGTGCAGGGCGGCGGCTTCGAGCCGGGCATGAAGCAGAGGCCCACGCGCGCGCCGATCGCCAACGAGGCCAACAACGGCCTGAAGAACGCCAAGCACACGCTGGCGATGGCGCGCACTTCGGCGCCGCACTCGGCGAGCGCGCAATTCTTCATCAACACGGCCGACAACGCCTTCCTGAACTTCAGCGCCGAGACCCCGCAAGGCTGGGGCTACGCGGTGTTCGGTCGCGTGGTCGCGGGCAACGACGTGGTCGACCGCATCGAAGGCGTGGCCACCGGTCGCAAGGGCATGCACGACGACGTGCCGATCGCCGACGTGGTGATCCTCAAGGCGATCGAACTCTAGTGTCGTGAGTTGGAAATACGTGGCATTGCGACGAGCCGCAACGGGGATGAGCGGTAGGCGCGGAGCCGTCC
>DASURM010000393.1:0-3753 GCA_036280035.1 Burkholderiaceae bacterium
TGCTGAAGCCCGAGCGCGGCCAGGTCACCCGCGGCGAGCTGCGCTTCGAGGGCCACGACATCGAGCGTCTGATGCCGCAGCAGCGCGTGCGCCGCGGCATCGTGCAGGTGCTCGAAGGCCGGCGCGTATTCGAGCACCTGACCCCCGACGAGAACCTGGTCGCCGCCTCGGCGGTCACCGGCTGCAGCCGCGCCGAGACCGGCCGCCGGCGCGACCGCGTCTACGGCTACTTTCCGCGGCTGCAGCAGCGGCGCAGCGCGCAGGCGGGCTTCCTGTCGGGCGGCGAGCAGCAGATGCTGGCGATCGGCCGCGCGTTGATGACCGAGCCCAAGCTGCTGATGCTCGACGAGCCGAGCCTCGGGCTGGCACCGTTCCTGGTGACCGAAATCTTCGATATCGTGCGACGCATCAACCGCGAGCAGGGGCTGTCGATCCTGCTGGTGGAGCAGAACGCGATGGCGGCGCTCGAGGTCGTCAGCCACGGCTACCTGTTGGAGAACGGCCGCGTCGTGATGCACGACAGCGCGCAGGCGATGAAACGCAACCCCGACATCCAGGAGTTCTACCTGGGCGGGCGCGAGAACCAGGATTTCGGCGAGATCAAGCACTACAGCCGGCGCAAGCGCTGGCTGAGTTGATTCCCACCACCCACACGACGAAGGAGACCGGTCATGAAGATGAGAATGCGATCGATGCTGGCGGGGCTGGCCCTGCTGCTCGGCGGCGCGGCGGCGCACGCCCAGGGCAACGAGATCAAGTTCGGCCTGTGCTACGACCTCAGCAAGGCCTACACGTTCATCACGCCGCAGATCTCGCAGGCGGTGCGCGACTACGCCACGCTGCTCAACGCCAAGGGCGGCATCGAGGGCCACCCGATCGAGATCGTGGTGCAGGACCACGGCAACGAGCCGCAGCGCGGCATCGAGTGCTACGAGAAGCTCAAGCGCGAAGGCGTGATGATCTTCGACATGCTCTCGACGCCGGTGTCGCGAGCGGTGCTGCCGCGCGTGATGACCGACGGCAACATCCTGCTGCAGTCGTTCGTCGGCCGCGGCGACGCGGTCGACGGCGACGTCTTCAAGTGGATCTTCCCGATCGGCCCGACCTACTGGGGCCAGATGGCCAACGACGTGGCCTGGATCAAGGGCCAGCACAAGGGCAACCTCAAGGGCGTGAAGATCGCGTTCATCTACCCCGACTACGCGTTCGGGCAGGAGCCGATCCCGATCCTGAAGACGCTCGCCGCGAAGGAGGGCTTCGAGTTGGGGCTGTTCCCCAACCCGATGCCCGGGCGCGATCAGGCCGCGGTGTGGACGCAGATCCGGCGCTTCGACCCCGACCACGTGATCAGCTGGAACCTCGCGGCGATGCACGTGGTGGCGGCCAAGGAGATGAAGCGCAACGGCATCGCGATGGACAAGCTCATCACGGTGAACTGGCTCAACGAGGTCGACATCGCCAACATCGGCGCGGCCGACGCCAAGGGCCTCAAGCGCGGCACCAACGTGGTCGGCGGCAAAAACCACCCGCTGATGCAGCAGATCGTCAAGGAGGTCTACGGTGCCAACAAGGGCGCCGGCGACATCAAGCACCTCGACGACATCTACTACAACACCGGCCTGGCGATGTACTCGGCGATGTTCGAAGGCGTGCGGCTGGCGATCCAGAAGGACAAGTGGCCGCTGACGCCGGCCAAGATCAAGGCCGGCCTGGAGAGCCTGCGCAACTTCGACGCCAACGGCTTCATCGCGCCGGTGACCGTCACCGCGCAGGATCACGGCGGCGGCGGCAAGACCCGCATCGACATGTGGGACGGCGCCAAGTGGGTGCCGCAGGGCGACTGGACCGCCGCCTACACCGACACGGTGTGGCAGGTGGTGAAGGAGCAGTCGGCCGAGTTCGCGAAGAGCGGCAAGTAGGCGTGCGCGAGGCCCGCCGCGGTGCGGCGGGCCCTTCGGGTCAGGCCGTCTTCTCGTCGGGGCGGTCGATGCGCTCCATGTTCTCGAGCATCTTCAGCAGGTAGTGCACGGTGTGGACGATGTCGTTGACCGAGAAACCGTCGAGCGCCTGCTCGTAGAACGCGTGGATCTTCGGCAGCGCCTTGCGCTGCCACACCTGCCGCCCGGCGGCGGTCATGCGGATCACGCGCGAGCGGCCATCGTGCGCATCGGAGGTGCTCTCGAGCCGGCCGTCGCGCTCGAGCCGGCCGATGACGCCGGCCAGGTTCTGCCGGCTCACCATCAGGTAGCGCGCCAGCTCGCCGAGCTTCATGCCGCCGGCCGCCTGCGGCCGCGACAGCGCCCCGAGCACCGCCCACTGCTGCGTGGTGAGGCCGTCGTCCTCGATTGCCCGCGACCCGGTTTTATGCAGCATGTTGGCACATTGATACAGCCGGAAGAACAGCCGGTTGGCCATCGACAGCCGCGTCTCGCTTGCAGTTTCCATACGCAGACCTCTCCGCCTCGCTAGGCCATTGGGGCCTTGCCGGTGTGCCCGATCGGGCCTAAGATATGTCGACATATTGTCATATACCCCGGGATCGCGCCACCCATCGAAGGAAGGAAGCCCCACATGCAATACCAGGATCTGCTCTACGAAGTGCGCAACCGCGTCGCCTGGATCACGATCAACCGGCCCGACAAGATGAACGCCTTCCGCGGCGTCACCTGCGACGAGTTGATCGACGCGCTGTACCGCGCCGGCTACGACCGCGAAGTGGGTTGCATCGTGCTGGCAGGCGCCGGCGAGCGCGCGTTCTGCACCGGCGGCGATCAGTCGTCGCACGACGGCAACTACGAAGGACGCGGCACGATCGGGCTGCCGATCGAGCAACTGCACCAGGCGGTGCGCGACGTGCCCAAGCCGGTGATCGCGCGCGTGCAGGGCTTCGCCATCGGCGGCGGCAACGTGCTGTGCACCCTGTGCGACCTCACCATCTGTTCCGACAAGGCGGTGTTCGGCCAGGTGGGGCCGAAGATGGGCTCGGTCGATCCGGGCTACGGCACCGCGCTGCTGGCGCGCGTGGTGGGCGAGAAGAAGGCGCGCGAGATCTGGTACCTGTGCCGGCGCTACAGCGGCGAGCAGGCGGCGCAGATGGGGCTGGCCAACGTCTGCGTGCCGGCAGCCGAACTCGACGCCACGGTGCAGCAGTGGGCCGAGGAAATCTGCGACAAGAGCCCGACCGCGATCGCGATCGCCAAACGCAGCTTCAACATGGACACCGCCCACCAGGCCGGCATCGCCGGCATGGGGATGTACGCGCTGAAGCTGTACTACGACACCGACGAGTCGCGCGAAGGCGTGCGCGCGCTGCAAGAGAAGCGCAAGCCCGATTTCCGCAAGTTCGCCAAGTAGCCATGCGGGTGCCCTACATCGACGACGCGCTGCAGGCGCTGTCGGAGCAGGCAACCCGCTTCGCGCGCGAGCGCGTGGCGCCGGGCTTCCTCGAGCGCGACCGCACGCGCGTGCTCGATCGCGGCCTGATGCGCGAGATGGGCGCGCTCGGCTTCATCGCCCCCGAACTGCCCGAGGCCTGCGGCGGGCAAGGCCTGGGCACGCTGGCCGCCGGCGTCGTGCACGAGGCGATCGCGGGCGCCGACCTCAGCTTCTCGTACGTCAACCTGCTGGCCTCGCTGAACGGGCAGATCCTGTCGCAGCACGGGCAACCCGACGTCGTGCGAGCGTGGCTGGCGCGACTCACGCGCGGCGAGGCGCTGGTGGCCATCGCGCTGACCGAACCGCGCGGCGGGTCCG
>DASURM010000394.1:0-4079 GCA_036280035.1 Burkholderiaceae bacterium
AAGCCTCCAGCGTCGAGCGCGCATAGGAACACGCCGAGTGCACGAAGTCGCCGAGCACGATCAGTCGCGTGGCACCGCTGGCCGCCAGCGCCGTGCTCAGCCGCGCCAGGGTACCGCCGGTCGTGCCGCCGGGCACCGGCACCCCGAGGCCGCGGAACGACGCCGCTTTGCCGACATGCACATCGGCCACCAACAGGGCGCGCTGTGCCGGCAGGTACGCGGCGCGCTCGGCCAGCAGCACGAGCGATGCGCCGCCGACCTCGACGTGCAGCATGGCGACGCTCGGTGGGGTTGAGCGCGGTCAGTCCGGCGCCGGGCCGCCCCAAGGCGGACTGCGCCCCCTCGGGGGGCAGCGCAGCCGCGCAGCGGCAAGCGTGGGGGCCAACATTCCTTCAGGCGACCGCGTCGGCGCTCTGCTTCAGCAGCATCGCCAGCAGCTTGGCCACGGCCTGGCGCAACTGGCGGCGGTCGATGATGAGGTCGAGTGCGCCCTTGGCGAGCAGGAACTCGGCGCGCTGGAAGCCCTCGGGCAGTTTTTCGCGCACGGTGTTCTCGATCACCCGCGGCCCGGCAAAGCCGATCAGCGCCTTGGGCTCGGCGAGCACGACGTCGCCCATAAAGGCGAAGCTGGCCGACACGCCGCCCATCGTCGGGTCGGTGAGCACGCTGATGAAGGGCAGCCGCGCCGCCGACAACCGCGTCAGCGCCGCGTTGGTCTTGGCCATCTGCATCAGGCTGAGCGTGCCTTCGTACATGCGCGCGCCGCCCGACGCAGTAAAGCAGACGAACGGCATCTTCTGCTCGACCGCGGTGTCGACGCCACGCACGAAGCGCTCGCCGACCACGCTGCCCATCGAGCCGCCCATGAAGTCGAACTCGAAGCACGCCGCCACCAGCGGCACGCTCATCACCGCCCCGCCCATCACCACCAGCGCGTCGGTCTCGCCGGTGTTCTCGAGCGCGGCCTTCAGGCGCTCGGGGTACTTCTTGCTGTCCTTGAACTTCAGCGCGTCGACGGGCACCACCTCCTGGCCGATCTCGAAGCGGCCTTCGGGGTCGAGGAAACGATCGAGCCGCGCACGGGCGCCGATGCGATGGTGGTGCTCGCACTTCGGGCAGACGTTGAGGTTGCCCTCGAGGTCGGTCTTGTAGAGCACGGTCTCGCACGCCGGGCACTTGATCCACAGGCCCTCGGGCACCGAGCGGCGCTCGGCCGGATCGGTTTGCTGGATCTTCGGGGGCAGCAGCTTTTCGAGCCAACTCATCGCGGGGTTCCTTGCTCGGCGGTGTCGAGGGCGCTTCGAATCTCGGCCATGAAGCGCCGGCCGGCGGCAGCCACATTGTCGCGCGGTTCGGCCTCCAGAATCTGCACCAGCCGCGACCCGATGACCACCGCGTCGGCCACTGCGGCCACCGCGCGGGCGCTTGGCGCATCGCGGATGCCGAAGCCCACGGCGACCGGCACCGTCACGTGCCGGCGGATGCGCGGCATCGCCTGCGCCACCGCCGACACGTCGAGGTGTCCGGCGCCGGTGACGCCCTTGAGCGACACGTAGTAGACATAGCCGCTGGCCAGCCGGGCGACCTCCCGGATGCGCTCGTCGGTCGAAGTCGGCGCGAGCATGAAGATCGGGTCGATGCCGGCGGCCTTCAACTGCGCGGCGAACTCCCCGCACTCCTGCGGCGGGCAGTCGACCACCAGCACGCCGTCGACGCCGGCGGCCGCCGCCTCGCGCACGAACGCGCCGGCGCCGCGCCGCTGGTCGAAGCGCTCGATCGGATTGGCGTAGCCCATCAGCACGACCGGCGTGTGCGCGTCGCGTTGCCGGAACGCACGCACCATGTCGAGCACCTGCGCCAGGCCGATGCCTCTGGCGAGCGCGCGCTCCGAAGCCTTCTGGACCACCGGGCCGTCGGCCATCGGGTCGGAGAACGGCACGCCGAACTCGATCAGGTCGGCGCCGCCGTCGACCAGCGCATGCAGCACGTCGACGCTGGCGTCCACGTACGGGTCGCCCGCGGTCACGTACGGAATCAGCGCCTTGCGACCCCCGCTGCGCAGCCGGTCGAGCACGGGACCGATGCGGCTCATGACCTGCTCCCGCCGGCCCCGCCTGCCGCCCGACTTTGGGACGATGGCCCGCCGCCTTCCGCCAGACCGGCCACGGTGCCGATGTCCTTGTCGCCGCGGCCCGACAGGTTGACCAGCAGATGCTGGCCGGGCTTCATCGTGGCGGCGAGCTTGATCGCGTGCGCGACCGCGTGGCTCGATTCGAGCGCCGGGATGATGCCCTCGGTGCGGCACAGCCGGTGGAACGCCGCCAGCGCCTCGTCGTCGGTGATCGCCGCGTACTCGGCGCGGCCAGAGTCCTTGAGGTAGGCGTGCTCGGGGCCGACGCCGGGATAGTCGAGGCCCGCCGACACCGAGTGGGTCTCGAGGATCTGTCCGTTGTCGTCCTGCAGCAGGTAGGTGCGGTTGCCGTGCAGCACGCCGGGCGTGCCCGCGTTCAGGCTGGCTGCGTGCTTGCCGGTGTGCAGGCCGAGCCCCGCCGCCTCGACGCCGATCAGCCGCACCTGCTCGCGCTCGATGTACGGATAGAAGATGCCCATTGCGTTGCTGCCGCCGCCGACGCAGGCGATCACCGCGTCGGGCTGGCGGCCGATGGCCTTGCGCATCTGCACGATGCACTCGTCGCCGATCACGCGCTGGAAGTCGCGCACCATCGTCGGATACGGGTGCGGTCCGGCCACGGTACCGATGATGTAGAAGGTGTTCTCGACGTGGGTCACCCAGTCGCGCAAGGCCTCGTTGAGCGCGTCCTTCAGCGTCTTCGAGCCGCTGTCGACCGGCACCACCTGGGCCCCCAGCAGCTGCATGCGGTAGACGTTGGGCGACTGGCGGCTGATGTCCTCGCTGCCCATGTAGACCACGCACTCCATGCCGTAGCGCGCGCACACGGTGGCGGTGGCCACGCCGTGCTGGCCGGCGCCGGTCTCGGCGATCACGCGCGGCTTGCCCATGCGCCGGGCCAGCAGCGCCTGCCCCACGGTGTTGTTGATCTTGTGCGCACCGGTGTGGTTGAGGTCTTCGCGCTTGAGGTGGATCTGCGCGCCGCCGACCTCGCGGCTCAGCCGCGCCGCGTGGTACACGGGGCTCGGCCGGCCGACGAAGTGCTCGAGCTCGTCGCGCAACTCGGCCACGAAGGCGTCGTCGCTGCGGTAGCGTTCATAGGCGGCACGCAGTTCGTCGAGCGCGTGGGTCAGCGTTTCGGCGACGAAGCTGCCGCCGTACGGCCCGAAGTGCCCGCTCGCGTCGGGCTGTCGATACGGTTTCATGAGGATGATGGGGTTCAGTGGATGGCGTCGGCGATGCGCGCATCGGCTTCGCGCACCGCGTCGCAGAACCGGCGCACCAGCGCGGCGTCCTTGACGCCCTTGCTGGCTTCGACGCCGGAGCTCACGTCAACGGCCCAGGGCCGGACGCGCATCACCCCATCGATCACGTTTGCAGGATTCAACCCACCAGACAAAACGAGCGGAACGGGCACGCTTGGTGGAACGAGTGACCAATCGAAGACCTTTCCGCCGCCACCGTAGCCCTGGACATCGGCATCCAGCAGCAGCGCCGAGGCGCTGGCGTAGGCGCGCGCGAAGTCTAGCAGCGCCAGATCCTCGCGCATGCGCACCGCGCGCACGTACGTGCGCCCCGCGGCCTCGCAGCGCGCCGGCGTCTCGTCGCCGTGGAACTGCAGCACCGCGCGCGGCGCCTGGTCGAGCGCGCGCGCGATCTCGTCGGCCTTGGCGTTGACGAACAGGCACACCGGCGTCACGAACGGCGGCAACGCGCGCGCCAGCTCGCCGGCGCGCGCCGCGCTCACATGGCGCGCGCTGCGCCCGTAGAGCACGAACCCCACCGCGTCGGCGCCGGCGGCCACCGCCGCGGCGACGTCGGCCTCGCGGGTGAGGCCGCAGATCTTGATGCGGGTGCGCTGCTGCACGGAACTGCTGCTTCCATCACGGCAGCCAGTCGGTCGCGAGGGCTCGATCGGGCAGCCGAAGGTGCGCATCGTAGTACGGGC
>DASURM010000395.1:0-2353 GCA_036280035.1 Burkholderiaceae bacterium
CGCCTTGGCTGACGCTCGGCCTGGTGTACCTCGCCGCGGCGGTGATCGCGGTGCCGCTGGCGCGCTTTCTCGGCCTGGGGTCGATCATCGGCTACCTGGGCGCTGGCGTCGCGATCGGGCCGTTCGGCCTCGGGCTGGTCAGCGATCCGCAGTCGATGCTGCACTTTGCCGAGTTCGGCGTCGTACTGATGCTGTTTCTCGTCGGACTCGAGCTCGAGCCGCGCCGGCTGTGGGCCATGCGCTTGGCCGTCTTCGGGTGGGGCAGCGCGCAACTCGTCGGTTCGGCGCTGCTGATGCTGGGCGTGGGCGTGCTCGCCGGCGCGCCGTGGCGCCTGGCGCTGGTGGCCGCGCTCGGCCTGGCGATGTCGTCCACCGCGATCGGGCTGGCGGTGCTGGCCGAGCGCAACCTCGGCAACACCACCGCCGGCCAGGGCGTGCTCTCGGTGGCGCTGCTGCAGGACATCGCCGCCATTCCGATCCTGGCGCTGGTGCCGCTGCTCGCAGTCGGTGGCGCGCACAACGACGGCGGGTTGCCGTTCTGGCTCGGCGCGGCGCGCGCCTTCGGCGTGATCGCGATCATCGTGCTCGGCGGACGGCTGCTGCTGCGGCCGACGCTGCGCTGGATCGCGCGCAGCGAGACGCCGGAGATCTTCACCGCCGCGGCGCTGCTGCTGGTGGTGGCCACCGCGGCGCTGATGCAGTCGGTGGGGCTGTCGATGGCGCTCGGCGCCTTTCTCGCCGGCGTGCTGCTGGCCGAGAGCGAATACCGGCGCGAGTTGGAGACCGACCTCGAGCCGTTCAAGGGGCTGCTGCTCGGCCTCTTCTTCATCGCGGTGGGCATGGGCATCGACTTCCACGTGGTGATGCAGCGCCCGGGCCTGATCGTGGCGCTGGTGGCGGGCTTCGTGCTGCTGAAGGCGCTGGTGCTGTGGGTGATGGTGCGCACGATGCCGATCCCGCTGGCCGAACGGCCGGAGTTCGTCGTCCTGCTCGCACAGGGCGGCGAATTCGGCTTCGTGATCTTCCAGGCCGCCACGCACGGCGCCGTCATCGGCGGCGAGGCGGCGTCGCTGCTGGTGGCCGTGATCACGGTGTCGATGCTGACGACGCCGCTGCTGCTGATGGTCACCGACCGCTGGTGGCCCGCGCACCTGCAGGCGCATCGCGTCGAGCCCACCGAACACCGGCTCGAGGAGTCGCAGGATGCACCGGTGATCCTCGCCGGCTTCGGCCGCTACGGGCAAGTGCTCGCGCGGCTGTTGTTCTCGGTGGGCGTGCGGGTCACGGTGCTCGACCACGATGGCGAGCAGGTCGAGGCCGCGCACCGTTTCGGCTGGCGCGTGTACTACGGCGACGCCACACGGCTCGACCTGCTGCGCACCGCCGGCGCCGGCGCGGCCAAGGTGCTGGTGGTGGCGATCGACGACGTGGAGCAGAACCTGGCGCTGGTGGATCTGGCACGCGAGCACTTTCCGCACCTGCAGATCGTGGCGCGGGCGCGCGACGCACGCCACTGGTCGCGGCTGTACCACCGCGGCGTGCGCCTGATCGAGCGCGAAACGCTCGACGCCGCGCTGATGAGCGGGCGCAGCGTGCTCGAGCTGCTCGGCACCGAGCCGCACCGCGCGCGAACGCTGGCGCAGCGCTTCCGGCGCCACAGCGTCGAGCAGCTCGTCACGATGGCGCCGCACCTGGGCGACCAGGCGCGCCTGATCTCGATCAGCAAGGCCGGCCGCCAGCAGCTCGAACAGCTGCTGGCGCAGGAGCGCGAGCTGGCGCGGCGCACGCGCGGCGGCGACGACGATCCCTCGCCGGGCGATGCCGCTAACGCAGACCGTCCCACGTCAGCTTGAGCCCGGCGATCAGCAGCCCCGCCGACACCAGTCGGTAGAACCACAGCGCCGGCAGCCGGCGCAGCAGCGACACGCCGAGCCACACGCCGAGCGCCGCGCACGGCGCCAGCACCGCGGCGGTGAGCATGTTGGTGGCGTCGATCAGCCCCAGCGACGCGTACGGCAGCCACTTCGACGCGTTGATCACCGTGAAGAACACCGCCGTGGTGCCGGCGAACGCCGCCGGCGCCAGCCTCATCGGCAGCAACGCGATCGAGATCGGCGGCCCGCCGGCGTGCGCGACGAAGCGGGTGACGCCCGAGACCAGGCCCATCGACGCGGTGAACCACTTGGGCACCGCACGCACCGCGGCGCCGTGCCGCGACCACGCGCGTTGCAGCAGGAACAGCAGCGTCATTGCGCCGAGCACTACCGACACCGCCTTGGGCGCCAGCAGATCGAACAGCACGAAACCCGCCACGATGCCGGCCAGCCCTGCGGGCAACAGCAGCCTCAGCAGC
>DASURM010000396.1:0-15390 GCA_036280035.1 Burkholderiaceae bacterium
GAAGGCGCACTTCACGCGCTGCTGGTGCGCGAGGTCGACGGCGCTGAACTGGTGGCCCATCAGGTCACGCTTTTCGACACCGACGCCGTGCTCACCCGTCAGCACTCCACCCACTTCGACGCACAGCCGCAGGATGGCCGCGCCGAACGCCTCCGCGCGGTCCAGTTCGCCGGGTTCGTTGGCGTCGAACAGGATCAGCGGGTGCAGGTTGCCGTCGCCGGCGTGGAACACGTTGACGCAGCGCAGGCCGTACTTGGCTTGCATCCGCGCGATCGCGTTCAGCATCTCGGCCAGGCGCTTGCGCGGGATGGTCGAGTCCATGCACATGTAGTCGGGGCTGATGCGCCCCGACGCCGGGAACGCGTTCTTGCGCCCGCTCCAGAACCGCAGCCGCTGCGCCTCGTCGCGGCTCACCTCGAGCCTCGTGGCGCCGCAGCGCTGCAGCACGGCGCGCATGCGCTCGATCTCCTCGTCGACCTCTTCGGCCGTGCCGTCGCTCTCGGCCAGCAGGATCGCCGCGGCGTCGAGGTCGTAGCCGGCGTGCACGAAGGCCTCGACCGCGGCGGTCATCGGCTGGTCCATCATCTCGAGCCCGGCCGGGATCAGCCCGGCGGCGATGATCGCCGCCACCGCGTCGCCGGCCGTGGTGACGTCGGCGAAGCTGGCCATCACGCAGCGCGCGGTGCGCGGTCTGGGCAGCAGCTTGACCGTGACCTCGGTGATCACCGCGAGCATGCCCTCGCTGCCCACCACCAGCGCCAGCAGGTCGAGCCCGGGCGCATCGAGCGCGTCGGCGCCGAACACGACGGCCTCGCCTTCGACCGTGTAGCCGCGCACCCGCAGCACGTTGTGCAGCGTCAGGCCGTACTTCAGGCAGTGCACGCCGCCGGAGTTCTCGGCCACGTTGCCGCCGATCGTGCACGCGATCTGGCTCGACGGATCGGGTGCGTAGTACAGCCCGTGCGCCGCCGCGGCCTCGCTGATCGCCGCGTTGCGCACGCCGCACTGCACGAGCGCGGTGCGCGAGGCCGGGTCGATGCGCACGATGCGGTTGAACTTGGCCAGCGACAGCGTCACGCCCAGCGCATGCGGCAGCGCGCCGCCCGACAGCCCGGTGCCCGCGCCGCGCGCCACCACCGGCACCTGCAGCGCATGGCAGGCCTTCAGCACCGCGGCCACCTGCGCTTCGGTTTCGGGCAGCGCCACCACCAGCGGCTGCCGGCGGTAGGCGGTGAGGCCGTCGCACTCGTAAGGGGTGGTCTCCTCGCGCCGCCACAACAGCGCGTGCGCGGGCAGCAGCGCGCGCAGCGCCGCCACCACGTCGGCCTGGCGGCGCGTTCGCTCGTCGGGCGTCGCTTCGGGCATCGTCACCGGCATGGCGGCACTGTAGCGTTCCGCGCGAGCGGGGCGTCAGTCGAGGAACGCGGTCAGCACGCCGGTGTAGCCGTAGAGGTGGTGGCGCGCGATCTCGCCGGCGGCGTAGAAGCCCACCAGCGGCACGTCGCCGAGCGCGCGCCGCACGATCTGCAGCTCGGCCGACGGCGCGCCGAAGTGCGCGCCGCCCCGCCCGGTGCACGAGACGTAGATCGCGCCGGCGATGCGCCGCGGCGCGGCGATCGACTCGCGGCCGGCGATGGCGACGCTGGTCTCGGCCTCTTCGCGGATCTCGCTGCAGATGCGCACCAGGTCGCGCCGCGCGGCCTCGACGTCGCGCGAGCAGAACGCGAGCTGCGTGCCCGGCTCGACCCGGTCGGCCACCGCGAGCGCCTGCCGCGTGGGGTCGAGCCCGATCAGATGCCGCACCCGCGTGTCGGCGCCGAACTGGCCGCCGCGCGTCAGCGCCTGGTCGGCTTCGTCGGTGAGGCCCACCAGCGTGTGACGCAACGCGTCGATGACCTCGGGCATCCGCTTCGCGTCGACGTCGAGCTCGGTCAGCCACAGCGGCAGCGCCGGCTCGCCGTCGAGTTCGAACACGATGTTGCCTTCGGCGGCGGTGACGCGCCGCGGTTTGCCCAGCGGCTGGCAGCCTTGCGTCACCCGCGACAGCAGCGGCACGTCGCGCCCGAAGGCCACCCCCGACAGGCCGCCTTCGAACACGCCGTCGGCGAGGGTCAGCGTGCGCGCGCGCGAGCTGGCCAGGCCGCCGAACAGATACCCGGTGGGCAGCCGGTCGCTCAGCTCGGCGATCAGCGCGGCCAGGTCGGGCGTCGACGGGTCGGCGTGCACCAGTGCGGCACAGGCATCGTCGCGTGTCAGCGGTGCGCGGCCGTGGAACAGCGTGAAGCTCGTGCGTGGCAGGTCGCACAGCATCAGCGCGAGGCCGGGTTCGTCGAAGTACTCGACGCCGCTGGCCGCCACGCCGATGCCGACCCCGCCGGCCACCGCGACGCCGGGCCACGCGCCCTGCAGCGACGCGAGCAGCGCTTCGGCGCGCGCCGCATGGTGGTCGCTGAAGTACAGGAAGGCCAGCGTCGGCCGGAAGTCGGGGCGCCTGGCCGCCGCGGCGCGCAGCTCGGTATTGGCGCTGGCCAGCGCCTGCAGCGCGTCGGCGTGCGCCGCGTGCGCGTGCAGGAAGGTCGTGCCCATGCGCTGGCCCTGGCCAGGGCGACCGGCTCAGCCCGCCTTCGAGGCGCGGCGCCGCGGCTTGCTGCTGCCGCCCGCGACCACGTCGCGCGCGGTGCGCGCCACCGCCGCCGGCACATCGGCGGCCTTCTTCAGAGCCTTGCCCGCGCTGTCGATCGATTGCCGGGCCACGCTGCCGGCGATCTGCTTGGCGGCGTCGGCGCTGCCGTCCTTCATCGCCTGCACGGCGAGCTGCGTGAACTGCTGCGTCAGCGCGCCCCACCATTGCATCGGGTCGACCACACCTGCAGTTGCCGCTTCGGCCGGCGCCGCCTTGCCGCCGCGTGCCTTGGGCGCGGCGGCGCGCGCGGGCGGGCGCAGCCGCATCGCGTCGCCGATCTCGCTGACCGAGACGTTCATCGTCTTCAGCGTCGACAGCGTCATGCGCTGCACTTCGAGCGCCTGGATCGTGGTGGCCAGCATGCGCGCGTTCTGCTCGAGCCAGAACTGCACGGTGCGCAGCTCCTCGATGCGCTTGTCGAGTTCGGCGGGGTCGAGCGTCGGTGCGATCCACTGGCCGACGCCGGGGATGGCCGCGCCGGCGTTCTTGACCAGCCCCTGCAGGAACTCGAACCCCGGAACGAGCTTGGTCAGTGATGCGCCCGACTCAGCCATGGCAACCTCGCTCTCGAGCAAACGGGCTTCGCCACTTTGCTTGAACCCCCGCGGGGGCGGGCCGGGCGGGCCCGGCCCTGGGGGGCGCTCAGAAAGTGACGCGCGACGGCTGCCATCGTAGCGCGCTGGCCTCGCCATCGGCGCATCAGGGCGGAACCAGTGCCTGCACCGTGTAGCCGCGCGCGGCCATCAGGCGCGGCAGGCCCTGCTCGCCGGTCATGTGCAGCGCACCCACCGCCACCAGCACGCGCTTGCCCGCGGCGTGCAGCGCGTCGATGCGCTCGGCCATCGGGGCGTTGCGGTCGTCGTTGAGGCGGCGCAGGAAGGCGCGGTCCTCGGCGGTGTCGGCGCATTCGCACCAGTTGACGTAGTTCTCCAGTTCGGCCAGCCGGCCTTCGGCCCAGGCGTCGGCCAGGCGCCGCAACAGCGGGCGGGCCCGATCGTCCTCCAGTTGCTCGAGCGCCTCGTCGAGGCGGTGGCGCGCCTCGTCGGGGTCGCTCGGCAGCAGCAGCGCCATCTGCGCCTGCACCGTCTCGAGCGCGACGATCGGCCGCGCCTGCGCGCGCGCCATGACGGCCAGCGCGATCTCCTGCGCGAACGCGGCGTCGAGCCCGTCCCAGCGCGCCGACAGCACGGTCAGCGTGACGGCCTGCATCAGCGGGTGGAAACGATGCAGTGCGCCCGCGGGCAGGCAGGCCGCCGCGATCTGCCGCGCCAGCCGCGCGCTCTCAGCCGCCGACAGCGGCAGCTCGGCGGTCGCCGCGGGCGGCGGACTGCGCGTCACCTCGGGGTCGGTGAGGTCGATCTCGACGGCCAGCGTGTCGGTGGCAGCGATCGCCGCGCGCAGTCGGGGGCCGGGCAGCACCCACAGCGGCTTGCCGACGTGCAGCGTGCCGTACAGGTACGAGCTGTGTCCCTGCTTGCTGATGCTCCACAGGAAGCCGCGGTCGGGCGCGTCGCGCTGCGCAGCCTGCACCTGCTCGGCGCTCGGCATCTGCGGCGCCGGCGGGCAAGTCGTGGGCGCCGAAGCGGCTGCCGACGTTTCGGCCGCGTTCGCAGTGGGCCACCACGGCCAGGCTGCCGCCAGCGCTGCGCACAGCGTGACCCGCCGCAGCGCGCGGCACCACCGATTCGACTCCATCGCGCGCATTCTGGCAGCACGGCCCGCGCGAACGAACCGCACGGCGACCAGGGCGCGGCGTGCGGCCCGTTCGGTGGCACCATGGCTCGATGCGGACGCTGACGGACTCGCGGTTCGGTGCGGTGGTGTCGCGCCGCCCCCGCCTCGGCCGCGTGATGCTGTGTCTGGCGGCGGTGGTGGTGGCACACGTCGCGCTGTGGTTCGCGCTGTCGCGACCGCCGCCGGCGAGCGAGCCGGTCGGCAAGCCGGCGGTGCAGGTGCGCCGCTTGGTGGTGCCGCAAGCGCACGCGCTCGAGCCGACGAACGCCCCGCGCGCTGCCCGGACGCCGCAGGCCGCCGTGCGCCACGTGCAACCGCGCCCGCCGGCGCGCCTGCCGTCGGCGAGCGAAGAGCTGCCCGCCCCGGATGGGTTGGCGGCGCGCGACGCCGAGGTGCCGCCCGCGGCGACCGCGCTGCCGGTCTATCCGACCCGCATCCCGCCGTCGGCGCGGCTCACCTACGCGTTGCAGCGTGGCGCGGCGACCGGATTGGCCGTACTGGATTGGGAGGTCGACGGCGACGGCTATCGTCTGCAGTTGCAGAGCACGATGTCGCAGGGCCGGCCGGTCGATCGCCACAGCCAGGGCGGCTTCGATGCCGCCGGGCTGGCCCCGCTGCGGCTGGCCGATCGGCAGCGCGGCCGCGACGTGCGGGCCGCGAACTTCCAGCGTGAACGCGGCGTGATCAGCTTCTCGGGCCCGCGCTGGGAGTGGCCGCTGTACGGCGGCGCGCAGGACCGCCTGAGTTGGCTGGTGCAGTTGGTGGCCATCGCAGCGGCTGCGCCCGACGCGCTGCACGAAGGCGCGGCGCTGTCGATGTGGGTGGTGGGCACGCGCGGCGCCGTCGGCGCGTGGCGTTTCGAGGTGCGCGGCCGCGAACCCGCGGGCGGCGGCGAAGCCTGGGCGCTGGTGCGCGAACCCGCGCATCCGTACGACCTGCGCATCGAGCTCTGGCTCGACCCCGCGCGCGGGTATTGGCCGGTGCGCCTGCGCCAGACGCAGGTGCCTGGCGGCGAGCCGCTGGAGTGGTTGCTGCGCGACGAGCCGCAACGGCCCGCAGGCACCTGAGCCCTGCCGGTCGGCGCCTTGAAAACGGCCTCGGTGCCCGCAGGTGACCGGCAAGGAGTGCCTTCGATGCAAATGCTCTACAACTCGGACCACTATGTCGTGATGGCGTTCGACCTGAACGCCGACGGCGGCGGCGAGCAGGCATCGCAGCCGCGGGGCGGCTACGAGATCGTCGACAAGTTCGCGCGTCGCGGCATCTTTCTCGACGGCGCGGTGGCCGAAGGTTTCAAGCGCGGGGTCAATGCGCTGGTGGAACGCGGGCCGACCGAAGAGGAAGTCGACGACTTCATCGCCGGCTATACGCAGCTGGCGCAGCAGCCGGTCGTCGTCCACTAAAACTAATAGCGCGTCAAGCGGCCGCCGTCGCGTTGCGCGGCGCGTCGGCCTGCGCGGCTCCCCGGACGCGCCGTTGCGCGACGTTCGCAGCCCCCCGGCTCGTGGGGCCGCGCGGTGCGGCTGCAGCGTGGCGTATGTCACCGTTACATCCTCGGCGGCGCCGATGCGCGCCGACACAATCGTCGGCGATGCGCGGCTCGTCGTGTCCGCTGCGCCGCATTGTGTGATCGACGATCAAGCCCGCCCCATCCTGCTGCTGCTGGCCACGCTGGTGTCGCTGCTGACCGCCGGCGTGCTCGCCCACGCGCTGAAGAGCGCGCGCTCGCGCGACAACCTGATGGGCTGGAGCTGGGTGCTCGCGGGTGCGGTGGCGGTGGGCACCGGCCTGTGGTCGACCCAAGTGCTCGCGCTGCTCGGCTCGCGGCTTGGCGGCACGCAGGTGTTCATGTTCAAGTCGGTCGCGATCGCCTGGTGTGCCAGCGTCGCGGCCGCGTCGCTCGGTTTGATCGTCACACGGTCGTGGATGCCGTCGCGGCAGCGCGTCTGGCTGGTGCCGCTGCTTCTGAGTGCGATCTACGGCGTGGCGTTCGGCATCACCGCGCGCGTACTGCCCAGCACCAGCGAGCTCGCAGCCTGGAGCGCCGGATGGGCGGCAGCGGCGTTGCTGACTCTGGCCGCCAGCGTCGCAGCCTCGCAGTGGTGGACACAGACCGCCGCCGGTCAGGCGCGCGAGGACATCGGGCCGCACGCGGCGGTGAGCATCGCGGCGCTCGGCGTCGGGCTGGTCGTCGCGCATGCGCTGGCGTTGCGCGGCGTTCAGTACCGCCCGGCGGACCCGGGCCACGCGAACAACGAAGGGCTCGATGCGCTCGGCCTCACGGTGTCGGCATCGGTGGGGGCGCTGACGGTGGCGATCGCGGTGATCGGTGCCTGGTTCGACTGGCGCAACCGCGCCCAGAACCGCTCGCTGGCGACGTCGCTGAACGAGGCCAACACCCAGCTTCGTCGCCAGGCGTTTTGCGACCCTCTGACCGCGTTGCCGAACCGCCTGTTGTTCGAGGAGCGGCTGCATCAGACGCTGCAGCGAGTGGGCCGCACGCCCAGCGCGATGGCGGTGCTGTTCATCGACTTGGACGGCTTCAAGCCGATCAACGATTCGTTCGGCCATGCGGCCGGCGACGTGGTGCTGCGCGAGGTCGGGGCTCGTCTGCTCGGACTGGCGGGCCCGTCGGGCACCGCGGCGCGCGTCGGCGGCGACGAGTTCCTGCTGCTGGTGCCGCAGCCCGGAGGCATCGACGGCGCCGGCGCGGTGGCGCAGCAGGCGCTGCAGGTGCTGGCGCGGCCGTACCGCCTGCCGCACCGCGGTGAGGTGAAGCTCTCGTGCTCGATCGGCATCGCGCTGTTCCCCGAACACGGCTCGACCGCCAAGCTGATCGCCAACGCCGACGCCGCGATGTATGCCGCCAAGCGCACCGGCGGCTCGACCTATGCGTTCTTCGAGGCCCGGATGGACATCGACGTCCGCGAGCAGGTCGAGATGCAGACCGAGCTGCGGCAGGCGCTCGAGCGCCAGCAACTGAAGCTGTACTACCAGCCGAAGATCCACGGCGCGTCGGGACAGGTGACCGGCGTCGAGGCGCTGCTGCGCTGGGATCATCCGGCGCGCGGGCTGATGAGTCCCGAAGTGTTCATTCCGGTGGCCGAGCGCTTCGGCCTGATCGGCACCATCGGCAACTGGGTGATCGAGGAGTCGTGCCGCCAGATCCGCCAATGGCTCGACCTCGGGCTGCGGATGCGGGTGGCGGTCAACCTGTCGATGCACCAGCTGCGCCAGGACGACCTGGTGCCGCGCATCCGGCGCGCGCTCGACGCGCACCGCGTCGACCCGGCGCTGCTGACCTTCGAGATCACCGAGTCGGTGGCGATGGAAGACACGCAGGCGACGATGCGTTCGTTCGGCCACCTGGCGCGCATCGGCGCATCGCTGTCGATCGACGACTTCGGCACCGGCTATTCGAGCCTCGCCTACCTGCGCAAGCTGCCGGCGCGCCAGCTCAAGATCGACCGCGGCTTCGTCGCCGACATCGAGCACAGCTCCGACGCGCTCGCGGTGGTCGATGCGGTGATCAAGCTGGCGCACGCGCTCGGCCTCAAGGTGGTGGCCGAGGGCGTGGAGACCGAACGCCAGCGCGACGTGCTGCTCGGCCTGCGCTGCGACGAGCTGCAGGGCTACCTGTTCGCGCGCCCGATGCCGGCGCAGATGCTGACCGTGTGGGCGATGAAGGACGGCGAAGACCGCGACATCGAGTTCCGCCACTCGCTGTTCCAGAGCCTGCCGTCGTCGAGCGCGATGCAGTGAATCGTTTGCGGGGGCCCCGATGGCCGGGGGAGCCGCAACCTCAGGCCGACGCAACCCCGCCCGGCTTCCTACAATCGCTCGATGAGACCCCCAAGCTCACTGCGTTCGCGGCCCCCCGAGGGGGCGCGTCATCGGCTTCGGGCGGCCGGGCGCCGATGACATGACCCACCCGACCGCACCCTACACCCGCGGCGCCGCGTTGCCGGCACTGCTGCAGCAACGCATCGTGATCATCGACGGCGCAATGGGTACGATGCTGCAGGCGCGCGGCCTGAGCGAGGCCGACTATCGCGGCGAGCGCTTCGCGGCGCACGGCAGCGATCTGCGCGGCAACGGCGACGTGCTCAACCTGACGCGGCCGGACGTCGTGCGCGACATCCATCGCGCCTACCTCGACGCCGGCGCCGACATCATCGAGACCAACACCTTCGGCGCCACCCGCGTCGCGCAGCAGGACTACGGTCTGGCCGAGCATGCGCGCGAGATCAACGTCGCCGCGGCGCGCATCGCGCGCGCGGCGGCCGACGCGGCGGCCACGCCCGAGCGGCCGCGCTTCGTCGCCGGCGCGCTGGGGCCAACGCCGCGCACCGCGAGCATCAGCCCCGACGTCAACGACCCGGGCGCGCGCAACATCGATTTCGACGCGCTGCGCGCTGCGTACCACGAACAGGCGGCTGGCTTGCTCGAAGGCGGCGTCGATCTGTTCCTGGTCGAGACCATCTTCGACACGCTGAACGCGAAGGCGGCGATCTTCGCGCTCGACGAGTTGATGGAAGAGACCGGCGAGCGGCTGCCGGTGATCGTGTCGGGCACGGTCACCGACGCGTCGGGGCGCATTCTGTCGGGGCAGACGGTGCAGGCGTTCTGGCACTCGGTGCGCCATGCGAGGCCGCTGGCCGTCGGCCTGAACTGCGCGCTCGGCGCCGCGCTGATGCGGCCCTACATCGAAGAGCTGGCCAAGGTGGCGGCCGACACCTGGATCAGCTGCTATCCGAACGCCGGCCTGCCCAACCCGATGAGCGAGACCGGCTTCGACGAGACGCCCGAGGTCACCGGTGCGCTGCTAGAGGAGTTCGCGCGCGCGGGCTTTCTCAACATCGCCGGCGGCTGCTGCGGCACCACGCCGGCGCACATCCGGGAGATCGCGCGTCGCGTCGCCGCGTATCGCCCGCGCAGCCGGCGCGACCCGCTGTTCACGCCGCTGTTGAACGCCGCCTGAGAACAGGAGCCAGCGCCTGTGCGCTGGCGTGTGCCTCGGGAGGGATGAACGCCTGCAAGGCGGCCTGATGTATGAGGCGATCCGGGCAAGGCCTAGGGCCTTACGACTTGCCGCGGCGTGCCGGAAAGCCGTGGGTCGGCGCCGGCAGCGATTGATCGTCGAGCCGATCGATTGCGATCGGACCGGGCACGACCCTCAGCGTGACCGCATCGCCCGGTGTTGGATTCAACGTGACGACGCGCAGGCCGATCACGCCGCGGTGCATCAGGTAGTTGCGCATCGCGGTGGTGCGCGCGGCCGGACCAGGTGTGCCGACATGCACCTTGGCGCTCGGCTGTCGTGCCAGCGTCTGCGCCACCTTGTCCATCACCGCGCGCAGCGGCGGCTTCGGGGCATTGGACTGGGCGTCGAACGAGAAGGTCAGCGGCACGTCGACGCGCATCGCGCCGTCGTCCTCGGCGACGATGGCCACCGGCGTGCCATCGAACAGTTGCTTCATCCAGTTGACTTCGGCAGCCAGCACGTTGGGCGGCGGCTGACCCGGGCGCGGCTGTTCGGCCGGCGCGGCGCCCGCCGGCCGCGACGGAGCGCTGCCGCAGCCAGCGATCAACGTGGCGAGCATGAGGACCAAAGCGGCGAGGACGGAGCGGGGCATGGGTGAGCGAGTTCGGGCGCCCGGGGCAGCCCCTTGCGCGAGGGGGCACAGTGTCGCGCAAATTCGTAGAATCGCCGCACGGTTCGAGGAGCGTTGCAACGGCGTCGAGGGGATGCCGCCAGGCTCGGACCGCTGGCCGCGTCAGCGACCAGGCAGCAACGGCGCTCACCCCGGGGCCAGCGGCCGCGCGGTGAGGCGCGGCGGCCCCCCGCACCGAGGCCGCCGCGATGTCCGACAACCCTGCCCAACCACCGATCCCGCCGCTGCAACTGGCGGGGCTCGAGCCGCTGACGATCACCACGGGCACGCTGTTCGTCAACATCGGCGAGCGCACCAACGTCACCGGCTCGAAGGCGTTCGCGCGCATGATCCTCGAGGGCCGCTTCGAGGATGCGCTGGCCGTCGCGCGGCAGCAGGTCGAGAACGGCGCGCAGATCATCGACGTCAACATGGACGAGGCCATGCTCGACAGCCGGGCGGCGATGGTGCGCTTCCTGAACCTGATCGCCAGCGAGCCCGAGATCGCGCGCGTGCCGATCATGATCGACTCGTCGAAGTGGAGCGTGATCGAGGCCGGGCTCAAGTGCATCCAGGGCAAGGGCATCGTCAACTCGATCTCGATGAAGGAGGGCGTTGTTGAGTTTCGGCGCCAGGCCACGCTGATCCGCCGCTACGGTGCCGCCGCCGTCGTGATGGCGTTCGACGAGCAGGGGCAGGCCGACACGCTGCAGCGCAAGACCGAGATCTGCGCGCGCGCGTACCGCGTGCTGGTCGACGAGGTCGGGTTCCCGCCCGAGGACATCATCTTCGACCCCAACATCTTCGCGATCGCCACCGGCATCGAGGAGCATGCGAACTACGCGGTCGACTTCATCGAGGCGACGCGCTGGATCAAGGCCAACCTGCCCGGCGCCAGGGTGTCGGGCGGCGTCAGCAACGTGAGCTTCAGCTTCCGCGGCAACGAGCCGGTGCGCGAGGCGATCCACACCGTGTTCCTGGTCCACGCGATCCGCGCCGGCCTGGACATGGGCATCGTCAACGCCGGCATGATCGGCGTCTACGACGAACTGGACCCGGACTTGCGCGAACGCGTCGAAGACGTGGTGCTGAACCGCCGCGCCGACGCCACCGAGCGGCTGCTCGAGGTCGCCGAGCAGGTCAAGGGCGCCGCCAGGGACGACAGCGCCAAGCTGGCGTGGCGCTCGGGCAGCGTCGAGCAGCGCCTGGCGCACGCGCTGGTGCACGGCATCAACGAGTTCGTCGTTGCCGACACCGAGGAGTGCTGGCAGGCGATTGCGGCCAAGGGCGGCCGGCCGTTGCAGGTGATCGAGGGCCCGCTGATGGCCGGCATGAACCAGGTCGGCGAGCTGTTCGGCGCCGGCAAGATGTTCCTGCCGCAGGTGGTCAAGAGCGCGCGCGTGATGAAGCAGGCGGTGGCGCATCTGCTGCCCACCATCGAGGCCGAGAAGCAGGCCCTGCTCGACGCCGGCGGTCAGGCGCGCAGCAAGGGCAAGATCGTCGTCGCCACCGTGAAGGGCGACGTGCACGACATCGGCAAGAACATCGTCACCGTCGTGCTCCAGTGCAACAACTTCGAAGTCATCAACATGGGCGTGATGGTGCCGTGCCAGGACATCCTGGCCAAGGCGCGCGTCGAAGGCGCCGACATCATCGGCCTGTCGGGGCTGATCACGCCGAGCCTGGAGGAGATGCAGTACGTTGCTGCCGAGATGCAGCGCGACGACTGGTTCCGCGTCAAGAAGATCCCGCTGCTGATCGGCGGCGCCACCACCAGCCGCGTGCACACCGCGGTGAAGATCGCGCCGAATTACGAAGGGCCGGTGGTCTACGTGCCCGACGCGTCGCGCTCGGTCGGCGTCTGCGCCGACCTGCTGTCCGACGAGCGGGCGGCGAAGTTCATCGCCGAGGTGACGGCCGACTTCGAGCGGGTGCGCACGCTGCACGCCGCCAAGAAGCCGGTGGCACTGGTCACGCTGCAGCAGGCACGCGCCAACAAGACGCCGATCGACTGGAACGCGTACGTGCCGCCGAAACCCAAGTTCATCGGCCGGCGCGTGTTCCGCAACCAGGACCTGGCCGAGCTTGCGGCGTGCATCGACTGGGGCCCTTTCTTCCAGACCTGGGACCTGGCCGGCAAGTTTCCCGAGATCCTGCGCGACGAGGTGGTCGGCGCCGAGGCCACGCGCGTGCTGAGCGACGGCAAGCGCATGCTGCAGCGGTTGATCGAGGGGCGCTGGCTGCAGGCGCACGGCGTGATCGGCCTGTGGCCTGCCAACACGGTCGACGACGACTGCATCGAGCTGTACGCCGACGAGTCGCGGCGCGACGTGCTGCTGCGCTGGTGGCCGCTGCGCATGCAGACCGAGCGCCCGGTGATCGACGGCGTGCGCCGGCCCAACCGCTGCCTGGCCGACTTCGTGGCGCCGCGCGGGGTGCGCGACGACTACGTCGGCGCATTCGCGGTCACCGCCGGCGTCGGCGTCGACAAGAAGGTGCAGCAGTTCCTCGCCGACCACGACGACTACAGCGCGATCACGCTGAAGGCGCTGGCCGACCGGCTCGCCGAGGCATTCGCCGAGCGGCTGCACCAGCGCGTGCGCACCGACCTGTGGGGCTATGCCGGCGACGAGCGCTTGAGCAACGACGAGCTGATCGCCGAGAAGTACCACGGCATCCGGCCTGCGCCGGGCTACCCGGCTTGCCCCGACCACACGATCAAGCGGCCGCTGTTCGACTTGCTGCAGGCGAGCGAGGCCGGCATGACGCTCAGCGAGAGCCTGGCGATGATGCCCGCGGCCAGCGTCAGCGGCTTCTACCTGGCGCACCCGCAGGCCACGTACTTCAACGTCGGCCGCATCGGGCGCGATCAACTCCAGGCCTGGGCCGACGCGCAGGCGATCGAGCCCGAGCAGGCGCAACGCGCGCTGGCGTCGGTGTTGTAGCCGAACGCACGCGCGCGGCGTGATGTCGCGCCGTTGCAATTGCGTGGCCGTGTAAGGCGGCGGCTGCACGGCGCCAACAAGTTGGTACAGCGCGGCACGGCGTCGCCGACACAATCGCCGCGCCGAGCACCGCTGCGGCGTGGGAGGACGACATGAGCCAGGGCTCGCATCCGGCGCGCGATCGGCGCGGCCATCTTTGGCGCGGCGCGCTGCCGCTCGTCGTGGCCGCGAGCCTGCTGCTGGCGGCGTGCGGCGGCTCGAAGGACGACGAAGCCGCGCCGGACCCTGCGGCGCTGGCGGCTTCGCGCGCCGAGGCGGCGTCGTTTCTCGCCAAGGCGACGTTCGGCCCCACCGACGCGGCGGTCGACCGACTGATGTCGATCGGCTACGCCGCCTGGGTCGACGAGCAGCTCGCGTTGCCGGCCGCTTCGCACCGCACGAGCTGGGATGCGGCCGACGCCGCGCTGAAGGCGCCACCCACGGCTGGGGCGGGCGGCTGGCCGACATGCTGGTCGGCATGAACAGCAGGCCGGTCTTCACCGCGGTGTCGGCCAGCGGCAGCGCGGTGTGGTTGTCGGGCACGCAGGTGCGCCAGTACCAGGTGAGCACCAACGGCGCGATCCGCATGGGGGTGGATTCCGGCGGCCGCGTCTACGGCTCGACCAGCGTCGGCACGGCGATGAAGCGCATCGTCGCGCGCACCGGCGCCGCGCACGTGTTCGAGCGCGACCTCGCCGCGGTGGCGCAGCGCTCGCTCGACGCCGAGGCGGCGCTCGCCAGCGCGCTCAAGCCCGCGAGCGACCCGTTGTTCGGCACACCGCCGACGAGCGGCAACTACAACGCCAGCACCGACCCGCGCCTGATGTACGCCAACCCGCTGACCGGCGCCAACGCCGCCAACCCGGTGGCGCAGCAGTTGCAGCTCGTCGCCCGCATGATCGACGCGGCAGGCAATGCCGCGGTCGGCGCCAGCCGGCAGGTGTTCTTCGTCAGCGTCGGCGGCTTCGACACCCACGACAACCAGAACCGCGGCCAGGCCGACCTGATGGCGCGGCTGGCGCATGGGCTGAGCTACTTCGACACCACGCTCGGCCTGATGGGCGCGCGCAGCCGCGTCACCGCCTTCACTGCCAGCGACTTCGGCCGCACCTTCACCAGCAACGGCGACGGCACCGACCACGGCTGGGGCAGCCACCACTTCGTAATGGGCGGCGCCGTCGACGGCGGCAAGCTCTACGGCACGTTCCCGGTGCTCGGCACGAAGAACGCCAACAACAACAACTTCGACTCCAGCCCCGACCAGCTCGGCAACGGCGCGCTGCTGCCGTCGACCGCGGTCGATCAGATGGGCGCCACGCTCGGGCGCTGGTTCGGCGCCAACGAGTCGCAGTTGCAGGATGTGTTCCCGAACCTGACGCAGTTCGCGAGCAGCAAACTCGGGTTCATGGTCTGACGCGCACGCTCAGTCGCGCTCGGGCAGACCACGGCGCAACTGCATCGCCTCGCCGAGGTGGGCGGCGCTGATCGCCGCCGCGCCGGCCAGGTCGGCGATGGTTCGCGCGAGCTTGATCACGCGGTGCAGGCTGCGACCCGACCAGCCCAGTTGCGCGGCGGCGCGCTGCGCGAACTGGCCGCTCGCCGCGTCGAGCGCGCAGTGCGCGTCGATCTGTGCCGGGGCCAGTTCGGAGTTGACCGTGCCCTGGCGCTGCAGCTGGCGCTCGCGCGCCGCGGCCACGCGCTGCGCCACCTGCGCCGAGGCGTCGCCGTCGCCGCGCTCGAGCATCTGCTGCGCCGGCGCGGCGTGCACCTCGACCTGCATGTCGATGCGGTCGAGCAGCGGGCCCGAGACGCGCCCCTGGTAGCGCGCGATCTGGTCGGGCGTGCAGCGGCAGCGCTGGCCACTGCCGTTGGGTGCGCCGAGCCAGCCGCACGGGCACGGGTTCATCGCCGCCACGAGCTGAAAGCGCGCCGGAAACAGCGCTTGCCGCGCCGCGCGCGAGATCGTGATGCGGCCGCTTTCGAGCGGCTCGCGCAGCGCCTCGAGGCTCGCGCGAGCGAACTCGGGCAACTCGTCGAGGAACAGCACGCCACCGTGCGCGAGCGAGATCTCGCCGGGGCGCGGCGGCGAGCCGCCACCGACCAGCGCCACCGCGCTCGCCGTGTGATGCGGTGAGCGCACCGGCCGCCGGCCCCATCGTCCGGCATCGACGCTGCGTGCCGCCAGCCCGTGCAACGCGGCGCTGGCCAGCGCCTCGTCCTCGGTCATCGGCGGCAGCAGACCGGGCAGGCGCTGCGCGAGCATCGACTTGCCGCTTCCCGGAGGCCCGATCATCAACAGGCTGTGGCCACCGGCGGCGGCGATCTCGAGCGCGCG
>DASURM010000397.1:0-13620 GCA_036280035.1 Burkholderiaceae bacterium
TCGGGCGGCACCGCGGCCGCGGTGGCCGCCGGCATGGGGCCGCTGTCGGTGGGCACCGACGGCGCCGGCAGTGTGCGCATCCCGGGGGCCTTCTGCGGCAACTTCGGCCTGAAGCCGAGCTTCGGCCGCGTGCCGGCGTATCCGCTGTCGCCGTTCGGCACCGTGTCGCACCTGGGGCCGCACACGATGAGCGTGCGCGACGCGGCACTGATGCTGACCGTGCTGGCGCAACCCGACGCGCGCGACTGGACCTCGCTGCAATACGACGCGTGCGACTATTCGGTGGGGCTCGACGACGGCATCCGCGGAGCGCGCATCGCCTGGTCGCCCGCGCTCGGCTACGCGAAGAACGTGCACCCCGAGGTCGCAGCCGCGTGCGCGAAGGCCGTCGACGACCTGCGTGCGCTCGGCGCGCACGTCGAAGCCGTCGATCCCGGCATCGAGGACCCGCTGGAGATCACCTGCGGGCTGTGGTTCGTCGGCGCGTGGACGCTGTGGAACACGCTGACGCGAGAGCAACAGCAGGTCACCGACCCCGACTTCAAGGCCGAAGCCGAACTCGGCGCCGGCTTCAGCGCGCTCGACGTGCAGCGGCTGACGCTGCGCCGCGGCGCGCTCGGCACGCACATGCGGCAGTTCATGCAGCGCTTCGACCTGCTGGTGACACCGAGCGTCGCGGTGCCGGCGTTCGACGCCCGGCCGGCTGGCCACTCGCCGCTGGAGCCCGTGACGATGCTCGGCTGGACGCCGTTCTCGTACCCGTTCAACCTGACGCAGCAGCCGGCGTGCTCGATCCCGTGCGGGCTGACGTCCGCCGGGCTGCCGATCGGCGTGCAGTTCGTCGGCCCGATGTTCGGCGACGCGCTGGTGCTGCGCGCCGCGCGCGCGTACGAATCGGTGCGGCCGATCCCGCGGCCGTCGTTGAAGGGGTTGTCGTGAGCCGGCGGGACGCTTTCGAGGCGGACGCCATCGCGCGCACCACTGAGGCCACGCGATGACGCGGCCCTGGTTCGATGGCGATGCACACGCGCTGGCCACTGCGATCGTGCGCGGCGAGTGCAGCGCGGTGCAGGCGCTGCAGCGCACGCTGACCGATATCGACGAGATCAACCTACGGCTCAACGCGGTGTGCCTGCTGCGGCCCGACATCGCCCACGCGCGCGCGCAGGCGCTCGATGCCGAACTCGCACGCTGCCACGACGACGCGCGAGACGCGCTGCTGCGCGCGCGGCCGTTCTTCGGCGTGCCGCTGCTGCTGAAGGACCTGGGGCCTGCGGTCGCGCTGCGCGACCTGCCGTCGCGCCTGGGCTCGCGCGCGCTCGGGCCGCAGGGGTTGCAGTGGTCGGTCGACGGCACGCTGGCGCAGCGCTATGCCGCCGCCGGCTTCGTCGCGGTCGGCCGCACCACCTCGCCCGAAATGGGCATCAGCGCGAGCACCGAGGCGCTCGCCTACGGCGGGCCCACGCGCAACCCGTGGCAGCCCGAGCATTCGGCCGGCGGCTCGAGCGGCGGCGCGGCGGCAGCCACCGCGTCGGGCATGGTGACGATCGCACACGCCAACGACGGCGCGGGTTCGATCCGCATCCCGGCATCCGCGTGCGGGCTGATCGGCCTCAAGCCCTCGCGCGGGCTGGTGCCGCTGGGGCCACTGGTCGGCGAGGGCTGGGGCGGCCTCGCGATCGACCACGTGCTCACTCGCAGCGTGCGCGACTGCGCGCTGGCGCTCGATGCCACCGCTGGCCCCGACCCCGGCGCGCCGTACGCGGCGCCGCCTCGGCCAGCGAGCTTCGCCGCGCTGCTGGCGACGCCGCCGAAGCGCCTGCGCATCGCGCTGTGCAACAGCTTCTTCGAAGGCGATGCCGTGCATCACGAGGTGGCCGTGGCGGTCGATGCGTTCGCCCGCGTGCTGGAAGGTCTGGACCACGAGGTGGAGCCGGCGCGTCCGCCGTTCACGAGCCTCGACGTCGTGCGGCCGGTGATGCAGGTCGTCGCCGCCGGCACCGCGATGTTGCTCGACGGCCTCGGCGCGCAGCTCGGCCGTGCCGTCGACGAAGCCGCGCTCGAGCCGGTGGTGCAAGGCGCGTGGCGAGTCGGCCGCGAGGTTTCGGGCATCGACTACCTGCGCTCGATCGACGCGCTGCACCGCATCGGCCGGCAGATGGCAGCCTTCCACGAGCGCTTCGATCTGCTGCTGACGCCGACCTTGGCCGAGCCGCCGGCGCGGCTCGGCCGCTTCGCGATGCGCAACCCCGACTTCATCGATTACCGGCTCGGCCCCGAAGGCCTGTGGCGCTACACGCCGTTCACGCCGCTGGCCAACGCCACCGGCGCGCCGTCGATTTCGCTGCCGGTGGCGCTGTCGCCGGCCGGGCTGCCGATCGGCGCGCTGCTGACCGCAGCCTTCGGCGCAGACGCGCTGCTGCTGCAAGTGGCGGCGCAGTGGGACGCTGCGGGCCCGACGCCGCCGCGCATCGCACCGAGCCTGCCGTGAACGACCCGATCACCGACCTCGACGCGCACGCGCTGTCGCGTGCGATCCACGCGCGCGAGGTGTCGTGCGTCGAGGTGATGCACGCGTACCTGGCGCGCATCCACCGCCTGAACCCGAAGCTCAACGCGATCGTCAATCTTGCGCCCCACGACGCGCTGCTCGCGCAGGCGCGCGAGCGCGACGCCGAGCTGGCGCGCGGCGCGAGCCGCGGCTTTCTGCACGGCATGCCGCAGGCGATCAAGGATGCCGCGAGCGCCGCGGGCTTCCCGACCACCTTCGGCTGTGCGCTGCTGAAGGACCAGGTCGCGCGCGTCGACGGCCTGATGGTGCAACGCATGAAGGCCGCCGGCTGCATCGTGATCGGCAAGACCAACATACCCGAGTTCGGTCTCGGCTCGCACACCTACAACAACCTGTTCGGTGTCACCGCCAACGCGTGGGATCCGCGCGTCAGCGCCGGCGGGTCGAGCGGCGGCGCCGCGGTGTGCCTCGCGCAACGCCTGCTGCCGCTGGCCGACGGCTCCGACTTCATGGGCAGCCTGCGCAACCCTGCCGGCTGGAACCACGTGTTCGGCCTGCGCCCGAGCCAGGGCCGCGTGCCGATGTGGCCGGCGGCCGATGCGTGGATCGCGCAGCTCGGCACCGAAGGGCCGATGGCGCGCACCGTGCGCGACCTCGCCGCGCTGCTGTCGATCCAGGCCGGTTTCGACGCGCGCGCGCCGCTGTCGATCGCGCAAGGGCCGCACGATTTCGCGCCGCACGAGCCGCCCGGCCGCTCCGAAGGCGAGTTCCGGAGCACGCAAGCGCGAAGGATGCCCAATGAGCCGTTGTCGCTGCGCGGGGTGCGCATCGCCTGGCTCGGCGACCTCGGCGGCCACCTGCCGCTCGAGCTCGGCATCGCCGCGGTGTGCGAGCAGGCGCTGCGGCGTATGGCCGATGCCGGCGCGATTGTCGAACCGCTGGGCAGCCTCGGCGTCGACCTCGATCGCCTGTGGCAGGCGTGGCTGGTGTGGCGGCGCGCACTGGTGGCGCCGCGCGTCGCTGCCGTGCTGGGGCTACCTAACGCCACGCGCGAGCAGATCAAGCCCGAGGCGCTTTGGGAGCACGACCAGGCGCAGAACCTGTCTGCCACCGAGCTCATGCGCGCCAGCGAAACGCGCACGCGGTTTCACGCGCAGATGCTGGAGCTGATGCAGCGCTTCGATGCACTGGCACTGCCGGTGGCGCAGGTGTGGCCGTTCGCGGTCGAGCAGCATTGGCCCGCGCAGATCGCGGGCCGCGCGATGGACACCTACCACCGCTGGATGGAGGTGACGCTGTATGCCACCTTCGCCGGGCTGCCGGCGATCAGCGTGCCCGCCGGCTTCGACGCCGCGGGCCGGTTGCCGATGGGCCTGCAGTTGATCGGGCGGCCGCAAGGCGACGCGCCGCTGCTGCAGCTCGCAGCGGGTCACGAGGCGCTGGTCGGCGAGTTGCTCGCGCGGCGTCCACCCGAGCCCTGACGCGACGGCGCCGATTCGGACGGCACATTGTCAAAGTCGGCGCGGCAGGCGGCTGCACAGGCTGCCGAGCGCTCATCGCACAATGGGCGCAACACCGCCCCAGACGCCCCGATGACACCCCGCCTGCCCCCACCGGTCCGCGACGAGCCGCCGATCGTCGACGCCCTGCTGCGCTCGCTGGCGGGCCGACTCGACTGGCCTGCGGCGGCGACGCAGGCCACACCGTGGGTGCAGGCGGTGCGCGACCAGCCGGCGCCGTTCTGGGCGCTCGAATCGCTGCTGCGCGAGTACCCGATCAGCAGCGCCGAGGGCCTGGCGCTGATGCGGCTGGCCGAGGCGCTGCTGCGCGTGCCCGACGCCGAGACCGCGATCGCGCTGACGGCCGACCAGCTCGGCCGCGCCGACTTCGCCGGCGACGACGGCGACTCGCCGCACCGGCTGCTGGCCACGCTGTCGGCCAGCGCGATCGCACTGGCCAAGCGCTGGCTGCCCGACGTCGGCGAGCCGCCGGGGTTGTTCGAGCGCCTGGGCGCAAGGACGGTCGTCGCCGCCACCGTGCGCGCGATCCAGCTCTTGGGTCGCCAGTTCGTGCTCGGCCGCCACATCGACGAGGCGCTCGACGAGGCCGCGGCGCAGCGGCGCGAGCAGCCGCGCCTGCGCTACTCGTTCGACATGCTCGGCGAGGGCGCGCGCAGCGAGCGCGACGCGCTGCGCTACCTCGGCGCCTACGACAACGCGATCCGCGCGATCGTCGCGCGGCAGGAAGCCGCCGACAACGGCGACGGCGCGCTCGGGCGCGACGGCATCTCGATCAAGCTCTCCGCACTGCACGCGCGCTACGAAGACGCGCAGCACGCGCGCGTGATGGCCGAGCTGGTGCCGCGCATGACGCCGCTGCTCGACCTGGCCGCCGCTGCAGGTATCAACCTGACGATCGACGCCGAGGAGAGCGACCGCTTGGAGCTCTCGCTGCAGGTGTTCGACGCGCTGGCCGCGCACGTGCAGCAGCACGCGCCGCGCTGGGGCGGCTTCGGGCTCGCGGTGCAGGCCTATCAGAGCCGCGTGCTCGAGGTGGTCGACGAGGTGGCGCGCATCGCGCGTGCGCGGCAGCTCGAGTTCATGGTGCGGCTGGTCAAGGGCGCGTACTGGGACGGCGAGATCAAGCGCGCGCAGGAGCTTGGCCTCGAAGGCTACCCGGTGTTCACGCACAAGCAGCACACCGACATCGCCTACCTGGCGGCGGCGCGCGCGCTGATCGGCAACGCTCCGCTGATCGTGCCGCAGTTCGCTAGCCACAACGCCGGCACGATCGCGGCCATCGCGCAGATGGCGCGCCAGAGCAAGGCGCGCTTCGAGATGCAGCGCCTGCACGGCATGGGCGAGGGCGTGTACCGCGAGGTGCTGGCCGCGCTACCTGACCTCGGGCTGCGCGTCTATGCGCCGGTGGGCGAGCACCGCGACCTGCTCGCCTACCTGGTGCGGCGGCTGCTGGAAAACGGCGCCAACTCGTCGTTCGTGCACCAGCTCGCCGACGCCACGGTGCCGGTGGACGAGCTGTTGCGCTCGCCGCTGCACGCGGTGGCGGGCAGCGGGCAGCCGCGCCCAAGCGACCTCTACGGCCCGGCGCGGCGCAACCCACAAGGCCTCGACCTCGCCTGCGCGCCGCAACGCGAGCCGCTGCTGGCGGCATGGAAGCATGCGGCCGTGCCCGCTGTGCGCGAGACCGAGCCGGCGCAGGTCGACGCCACGATGCGGCGCCTGCACCAGGGCTGGCCGGCGTGGAACGCGCTGCCGGTGGCCGAGCGCGCCGCGCTGCTCGAACGCGCTGCCGAACGGCTCGAGGCTCGGCTGCCCGCGTACGCCGCGCTGCTCGTGCGCGAAGGCCGCAAGACCTGGGGCGACTGCGTCTCCGAGGTGCGCGAGGCGATCGACTTCTGCCGCTACTACGCGCTGCAGGCGCGCACGCGGCTGGCGCCGCAGGTGCTGCCGGGGCCCACCGGCGAGAGCAACGAGCTGCGGCTGCACGGCCGCGGCGTGTTCGTGTGCATCTCGCCGTGGAACTTTCCGCTGGCGATCTTCGCCGGCCAGGTGGTCGCCGCACTCGTCGCCGGCAACGCGGTGGCCGCCAAACCCGCCGAGCAGACGCCGGGTGTCGCGGCGACCTTCGTCGACCTGCTGCACGAGGTGGGCGTGCCGCGCGACGCGCTGGCGCTGCTGCACGGGCCCGGCGAGACGGTGGGCGCAGCGCTGGTGGCGCACCCGCTGGCCGCCGGCGTGTGCTTCACCGGCTCGACGCAGGTGGCCAAGATCATCCAGCGCACGCTGGCCAGCTCCGACGGCCCGATCGTGCCGCTGATCGCCGAAACCGGCGGCCTCAACGCGATGATCGTCGACTCGACCGCGCTGCCCGAGCAGGTGGTCGACGCCGTGGTGCAAAGCGCGTTCCGCTCGGCCGGCCAGCGCTGCTCGGCGCTGCGGCTGCTGTGCGTGCACGAGGGCATCGCGACGCCGCTGGTCGAGATGCTGGCCGGCGCGATGGCCGAGCTGCGCGTCGGTGCACCCGAGGAGGTGGCCACCGACGTCGGCCCGGTGATCGACGCCGAGGCCCACGCGAACCTGACCCGCCACGCGCGCCGGCTCGAACGCGACGCGCGGCTGCTGGCGCGCACGCCGATCGACGATCGCTTCGCGCAGACGCACATCGCGCCGGTGGCCTTCGAGATCGACGTCGTCGAGTCGTTGAAGGAAGAAGTCTTCGGCCCGGTGCTGCACGTGGTGCGCTGGGGTGGCGAGGTCGACGCGCTGGTGGCGCGCATCAACGCGCTCGGCTACGGCCTGACGCTCGGTATCCAGACGCGCATCGACAGCCGCGCGCTGCGCATCGCCGAGCGCGCGGCGATCGGCAACGTCTACGTCAACCGCAACATGATCGGCGCCGTGGTCGGCGTGCAGCCGTTCGGCGGCGAAGGCCTGTCGGGCACCGGCCCGAAGGCCGGTGGGCCGCACTATCTGTATCGCTTTTGCGCCGAGCAGACGCTGACCATCAACACCGCGGCGGCGGGAGGCAACGCGTCGCTGCTGGCCGGCACCGACTGATCGGACGCGTCGCGTCGTGTCCGCGCGGTCGGCGCGGGCGGCGCGGCCGCGCCGGTGGTCACTGCATCCGCTGCTCGCGCCACAACGCGGTGGCCAACTGCACCGGGCGGTCGGAGAAGCTGAACAGCACGCACTCGTCGCTCGCACGCAGGCGCAGGGTCTGCCACGACGGCACGACGAAGTGGTCGCGCGGCGCGAACTCGATGCGCTGCGCCGTGGCGCCTTCGCCGACGAGCGCCACGCCGCGGCCTTCGACGACGCTGAACACCGCGCCGTCGGTCTGCCGGTACCGCTTGCCGTCGAAGCCGGCCGGCAGCAATTGCAGGAAAGCGGCCATCGTCGGCGTCGCCGCACCGCCGTTGGCCGGGTTGATGTATTGCAGCTTGACGCCGTCCCACGCGTCGACCGCGCCGTCGCGCGCCAATCGCGCCAGCGCGTCGCGCGAGCGCGCGTACGGGTAGCTGAAGATCGGCGAGGTGGCGCCGTGCGGCGACGCCTCGCGCAGCGGCGCCATGTTGGCGCCGTAGCGCGCGAGGTTGTGGCCCTCGGGCCGCGAGATCGGCTGCCGCTCGCTGCCCAGGTTCTCGGCGAAGCCGGCGTCGAGAAAGCGAACCAGCGGGATGTCCAGGCCATCGAGCCACACCACCGGGGCGGTGGCGTCGCCGCCGTGGTCGTGCCAGGTCCAGCTCGGCGTGATGATGAAGTCGCCCGGCGCCATGGTCGTGCGCTCGCCGTTGACGGCGGTGTAGCCGCCGCGGCCTTCGACGATGAAGCGCAGCGCCGACTGCGTGTGCCGGTGCGCCGGCGCCACCTCGCCGGGCATGATGAGTTGCAAGCCGGCGAACAGCGACTGCGTCGCGCAGGCCTGCCCGGGCAGCGCCGGGTTCTCGAGCACCAGCACGCGGCGCACCGCCTCGGCCGCGGTGATCAGCGTGCCCGCGCGCATCAGGTGCGCGCGCAGCGCGTCGTAGCGCCAGTGCGCCGCCACGCACGGCGTGGCCGGCTGCGGCGGCACCAGCGCGTGCAGTTGCTCCCATAGCGGGCTCAGGTGCAGCGGTCGGATCGCCGCGTAGTACGCCTCGCGTTCGACGGCGACCGCCGCCTGAAGATCGGGTCGGGCAGACATGCGAACTCCGGTGTTCGGGCCCTGCGAGCGGGTCAGTCGTCGAGCGGCCGCTCGGGGTCGATGCCCTGGTACAGCCAGTGCGTGCCGATGAAGCCCGCCGCTTCGCGACCCGATTGGAACATGCGGTTGCGCAGCTCGCGCATCACCCCGCTGGCGTGGTAGATCTCGCCGTAGAAGCGCGCGGTCAACTGCACGCGGCCGGTGCGCAGGTAGCGCGCTTTCTGATAGACGCGAAACGCCTCGGCGATGTCGTGCGGCGTGGCGCGCAGCGCGGCGCCCAGCGTGACCGCGTCTTCGACCGCCATGCAGGCGCCCTGCGCCAGATACTGCAGCATCGAGTGCGCGGCGTCGCCGAGCAGCGTGACGCAGCCTTGCGACCAGTTGGCCACCGGCTCGCGGTCGCACAGCACCCACATCTTCCAGGTTTCGATCCTGGCCAGCAGCTCCTTCACCGGCGCAGCGGCCTGCGCGAAGCGCTGGTGCAGCTCATCGGGGTCGCCGAAGGTGTTCCAGCCTTCCTCGTAGCGGTCGCTGTGGAACACCGCCACCAGGTTGAACAGCTCGCCGCGGCGCAGCGGGTAGTGCACCAGGTGCGTCTTCTCGCCGCCCCACAGCGTGACGTCGGGGCTGTAGAGGTGCGGCGGCACGTCGCGCATCGGCAGTACAGCGCGGTAGGCGATGTGGCCCGACACGCGCGGCTTGCCGTCGCCGACGATGGCCTCGCGTACACGGCTCCACAGCCCGTCGGCACCGATCAGAGCCGCAGCGGCCAAGCGCCGGCCATCGGCGAGCTGCACCTCGACCGCGCCGTCGCGCTGCGCGAAGCCGGCGACCTTGCTCTTCGGCTGCAGCGACACCGACGGCAACGCGGCACAGGCGTCGAGCAGCTCGCGGTGCAGATCGACTCGATAGATCACGCCGTACGGCTGGCCGTAGGTCGCCAGCGTCTGTTCGCCGACCGGCGCGCGCACCACCAGCTCGCCGCTGCGCACGTCGCGCATCACCAGGTTAGGCGGGAAGTACGCAACCTGCCGGATCGCCTCGATCAGCCCGAGGTGCCCGAACAGGTGGAAGACGTTGGGCCCGAGCTGAATGCCCGCGCCGATCTCGCCGAACGCATCCCCCTGCTCGAGCACCTGCACCGCATGGCCGTGGCGCGCCAGCACCAGCGCGGCGGCCAGGCCGCCGATGCCGCCGCCGGCGACGATGAATGAGTTCGCGGCTTCGGCCATGCGTCACGCCCTCGCGCCGAAGCCCCCGACGGCGACGGTCAGCCGCGCAACGACCAGCGACCGTTCGCCTCGTTGGCGCGGCCGTCGGCAAGCAGCTTCAGCAGGTGCGCGCGCAACGAGCGCGCCGCCACCGGGTACATGCGCGGCGGCACGTCGGCATAGACGAGCGGCAACAGCGCATCGAGTTCGCCGCCGCCGTTGCTGCGCAGCGCGTCGACCACCTTGGCCTCGCGCTGCAGGCGGTGCGCCACGGTTTGCCTCACCACCTCGTGCGGCCGGTCCATCAGGAAGCCGTGGCCCGGAGCCAGCCATTCGAGGTCGAGATCGAGCAGCCCGCGCAACGATTGCAGGTATGCCTGCATGTCGCCGTCGGGCGGATTGATGACGACGGTGGAGCCTTGCATCAGGTGGTCGCCGGTGAACAGCAGCCGCTCCTCTTCGAGCAGGTAGCACAGGTGGTTCGAGGCGTGGCCCGGCGTGTGAACGACGCGCAGCGTGCAGCCGTCGCCGAGCGCGATTCGATCGCCGTGCGCGAGCGTGACGTCCGGCCCGAACGCGGTGTCTTGCCACTCGGGGTGTTCGGCCACGCGGCCGAACAACGGCGCGCCGGTGGCCGCGCGCATCGCCTGCGCCGCTGGCGAGTGGTCCTTGTGCGTGTGGGTGACGATGATGCGCGTGATCGGCCCCGGCGCCGCGGCGAGCAGCGCCTGCACATGAACCGGATCGTCGGGCCCGGGATCGATCAGCGCGCACGGCCCGCCCGGTGCGCCGACGAAGTAGCTGTTGGTGCCCGGCCCGGTCATCACGCTGCCGTTGTCGGCGGTGACGCGCACGATGCGTGGCGACAGCCGCACCGCGCGGCCGGGAACGAGTTCGATGCCGACGTCGCCGCGGCCCTCGGGGTCGAGGCGGCCGATCTCGGCATAGGCCCAGTGCGTGGGCAGCACCGGGCGCATTCCGTTGGCGTCGGTGCCCAGGCGCGGCATCGTGCGCGACACGACGCGTGCCGTCGTCGCGAATGCGATGACCTCGTCGACGCGGCGCCAGGTTGCCAACGTGCGAAGCGTCTCTTCGGTCACCACCATGAGCTTCAACCGAAGCTCGGGGGCGAGCGCCTGGCTCGGCCGCAGCCACATCAGCGCGGCGGATTCGTTGGCGTCGGCGCTGGCGTGTTGCGCTGGTGGCGCAACCGCCACCAGAAAGCGCGTGTCGAACCGCTTGGGCCGCCCGGGCGGCGTGAGCCAGTGGCTGAAGTAGTGCAGGCGCTCGGTGGCCAGCCGCCAGCCGTGTCGCCGGCACAGCGCGGCGAAGTCGCCCCGGCCGGCGTGCAGGTCGTGGCGCATCGCCCGCACCGCAGCATCGCCGAGCGCCGCGAGGTCGACCCAGCGGCCACCGGCATCGACCGCCAGCAGCACGCCGGCCTCCTCGAAGCATTCGCGGATCGCCGCCACCCAATAGTCGAGTCCGCCGGCCTCGACGCCCAGCATCGCGCTGGCCCGGGCATCGTCGAGCCCGATGCAGAGGTCGCAGGCCAACTTGTCCGCGGTGTCGAGGTGGCCGCCCGGGAATACGGCAGCGCCGCTGTTCTGGTCGCCCGCGCGCTCGGCGCGGCGCAGCATCAGCACCTCGAGCCCGTCGGCGCCGTCGCGCAGCACGATCAGCGACGCCGAATGCCGCAGCGTGGGCGAGGCGCGATGCCTGGCGCCCGCGCTCGGCTGCGCGGCGGCGGCCATCAGTGCGTCCCCGGAATGCGCAGCACGCTGGAATCACGCAGCGCCTGCACCTCCGCCACCGTGAAACCGGCATCGCGCAGCACCGCTTCGCCGTCGCTGCCGGCCGGGCCGGTCGCCTGCGGCGCGCCGGCGACGCTGCGCGAGAAGCGTGGCGCCGGCGCCGCCTGCACCACGCCGGCGACCTCGACGAACGCTTGCCGCGTCTGTGCATGCGCATGCGACTGTGCCTCGCGCAGCGACAGCACCGGGGCGACGCAGGCGTCGCCAAGCTCGAACTCGCGCGCCCAGTCGTCGCGGCTGCGGCCGGCGAATGCCGCCGCGATCGCCGCGCGCATCTCGGGCCACAGGCGCGGGTCGTACTGGCCCTTGACGAAGCGTTCGGGCAGGCCGACGCGCTGCGCGAATTCGGCGAAGAACTTCGGCTCGAGCGCGCCGAGCGCGACGTAGCGGCCGTCGGCGGTGGCGTACGTCGCGTAGAACGGCGCGCCGCCGTCGAGCAGGTTGGCGCCACGCCGGGCGTCGTCCCAACGGCGCGCGGCCAGCATGCCGTGGAAGATCGACAGCAGCGACGACGCGCCGTCGACCATCGCCGCGTCGACCACCTGGCCGCGGCCCGAGTGCTCGCGCTCGAACAGCGCCGCCATCACGCCGAACGCGAGGTACAGCGCACCGCCGCCGTAGTCGCCGATCAGGTTCAGCGGCGGCACCGGCGCGCCGTCGGCCGGGCCGATCGCGTGCAGCGCACCGGCGAGCGCGATGTAGTTGATGTCGTGGCCTGCCGCTTGCGCCAGCGGCCCGCTCTGGCCGTAGCCGGTCATGCGACCGTACACCAGCCGCGGGTTGCGCGCGGCGCAGGCCTCGGGGCCGAGCCCGAGCCGTTCGGCGACGCCCGGGCGCCAGCCTTCGATCAGCACGTCGGCGCGGTCGATCAGCCGCAGCGCGGCGTCGCGCCCGGCGGCCTGCTTGAGGTCGAGCGCGATCGTGCGCCTGCCGCGACCGGTGACGTCGAAGCGTGCGTCCAACTGCACGCCGAGGCCGCTCGGCTCGACGCGGTCGATGCGCACCACGGTGGCCCCTTGGTCGGCCAACAGCATCGCGCACATCGGCCCGGGGCCGATGCTGGCCAGTTCGATCACGCGCAATCCGCTCAGAGGTCCGCTCATGCGCGCAGTGTGCCGCACTCCGACGGCCCCGGCCGGTGCAGGGGGTCGTTCAGCTCAGCGTGACGCGCGCGAACTTGCGCTTGCCGACCTGCACCACGAAGGTGCCGGCGGCGACCTTCAGCGCCTTGTCGCTGACCACCGCACCGTCGATGCGCACGCCGCCTTGCTCGACCAGCCGCAGCGCCTCGCTGGTCGAAGGCGCCAGGCGCGCCTGCTTCAACAGCTGGCCGATCGCCAACGGCGCGCCGGCCAGCGCGACCTCGTCGATCTCGTCGGGCATGCCACCGGCGGCGCGAAGCTCGAAGTCGCGCGCCGCGCCCTCGGCCGCCGCCGCACTGTGGAAGCGGGTGACGATCTCGCGCGCCAGCATCATCTTGGCGTCCTTCGGGTTGCGCCCGCCCTGCACCTCGCGCTGCAGCGCCGCGATCTCGGCGCTCGAACGGAAGCTGAGCAACTCGTACCAGCGCCACATCAGCGAGTCGCTGATCGACAGCACCTTGGCGTACATGGTGTTGGCGTCTTCGCTGATGCCGACGTAGTTGCCCTTGGACTTCGACATCTTCTCGACGCCGTCGAGACCCTCGAGCAGCGGCATCGTCAGGATGCACTGCGGCTCCTGCCCGTACTCCTGCTGCAGGTGTCGCCCCATCAGCAGGTTGAACTTCTGGTCGGTGCCGCCGAGTTCGAGGTCGCTTTGCAGCGCCACCGAGTCGTAGCCCTGCATCAGCGGGTACAGGAACTCATGCACGCTGATCGGCGTATTGGCGGCGAAGCGCCGGGCGAAGTCGTCACGCTCCATCATGCGCGCCACCGTGTAGCGCGCGGCGAGCTGGATCATGCCGCGCGCGCCCAGGGGATCGCTCCACTCGCTGTTGTAGCGGACCTCGGCGCGGTCGATATCGAGCACGAGGCGCAACTGCTCGAAGTAGGTCTTCGCGTTGGCTTCGATCTGCTCGCGCGTCAGCGGCGGGCGCGTGCTGTTGCGGCCCGACGGGTCGCCGATCATCGACGTGAAGTCGCCGATCAGGAAGATGACCGTGTGGCCCAGGTCCTGCAGTTGCCTCAGCTTGTTCAGGACAACGGTGTGACCGAGGTGGATGTCCGGTGCGGTCGGGTCGAGCCCCAGCTTGCAGCGCAGCGGGATTCCGGTCGAGGCCGAGCGCGCCAGCTTCTGGGCGAATTCGGCTTCGATCAGAAGCTCGTCGCAGCCACGCTTGACCAGGGCGAGCGCCCGCTCGACGTCCGGACCAACGAGGTAATTCCCTAGCGCGGCAGTC
>DASURM010000398.1:0-3065 GCA_036280035.1 Burkholderiaceae bacterium
ATGCTCGGCAATCCAGGCCGAGAACGGATCCTTCGCCAGCTGCTTGATGCCCAGCGAGATACGCTCGCGCTCCGGATCGATCGACAGCACCATCGCCTCGACCTGCTGGCCCTTCTGGTAATTGCGCACCGCTTCTTCGCCGGGCACGTCCCAGGAGATGTCCGACAGATGCACCAGGCCGTCGATGCCGCCCGACAGGCCGATGAAGATGCCGAAGTCGGTGATCGACTTGATCTGACCCGTCACCTTGTCGCCGCGGTTGTAGTTGTCGCTGAACTCCTTCCACGGATTCGCCTGGCACTGCTTGATGCCCAGCGAAATGCGGCGGCGCTCTTCGTCGATGTCGAGCACCATCACCTCGACTTCCTGGCCGATGTGCACGACCTTCGAGGGGTTCACGTTCTTGTTGGTCCAGTCCATCTCGGAGACGTGCACCAGGCCTTCGACGCCTTCCTCGATCTCGACGAAGCAGTCGTAGTCGGCGATGTTCGTGACCTTGCCGAACAGGCGCGTGCCCGTCGGGTAGCGGCGCGAGACGCCGAGCCACGGGTCGTCGCCGAGCTGCTTGATGCCCAGGCTGACGCGGTCCTTCTCGGCGTCGAACTTCAGCACCTTGGCGGTCAGCTCCTGGCCGACCTGCACCACCTCGGTCGGGTGACGCACGCGGCGCCACGCCATGTCGGTGATGTGCAGCAGGCCGTCGATGCCGCCGAGGTCGACGAACGCGCCGTACTCGGTGATGTTCTTGACCACGCCGTGCACGATGGCGCCTTCGGTGAGCGTTTCGAGCAGCTTGGCGCGCTCCTCGCCCATGCTCGCTTCGACCACCGCACGGCGGCTCAACACCACGTTGTTGCGCTTGCGGTCGAGCTTGATGACCTTGAACTCGAGCGTCTTGCCTTCGAACGGCGTCAGATCCTTGACCGGGCGGGTGTCGATCAGCGAGCCGGGCAGGAACGCGCGGATGCCGTTGACCAGCACGGTGAGGCCGCCCTTGACCTTGCCCGACACGGTGCCGTTGACGAACTGGCCCGACTCCAGCGCGTTCTCCAGCGCGAGCCACGACGCGAGCCGCTTGGCCTTGTCGCGCGACAGGATGGTGTCGCCGTAGCCGTTCTCGATGGCGTCGATCGCCACCGAGACGTAGTCGCCGACGGCGACCTCGACCTCGCCCTGGTCGTTCTTGAACTCGGCGATCGGGACATAGGCCTCGCTCTTGAGGCCGGCGTTGACCACCACGTGGTTGAAGTCGATGCGCACCACCTCGGCGGTGATGACCTCGCCGGCGCGCATCTCGCTGCGCTTGAGCGACTCCTCGAACAGGGCGGCGAACGAATCGCCGCCTGCGGTGGCGGTTTGAGCTTGTGGCATAGGGTTTCCTCGTGGCCGGGCAGGGACGACGGTGGTGTGGTCCGGCCGTGCAACCTGGGGTTGCGGTTGTGGGTTCAACATCCGCCCGGAAACCACCGGCGCATTGCGCGACGGCAATCCCCTTGCGGGCCTGGCCTCAGACCCAAGCGCCTGATCGGGGTTCAACCCGGCGCGTCAATCGAAGGCATTGCGCTCGCCCCACCACTGCAGCACCCGATCGGCCGATTGCTCGACCGTGAGCGATGAGTTGTCGAGTTGGAGCGCATCCTGCGCCGGCCTCAATGGCGAAACGGCACGTTGTATGTCGCGCGCGTCGCGCGCCTCGAGGTCGGCGCGAAGGGCATCGAGTTTAGCCGCAATCCCCTTTGACATCAATTGCTTATGCCGTCGCTCGGCGCGCATCGCCGCGCTCGCGGTGAGGAACACCTTAAGCGCCGCGTCGGGGAACACCACGGTGCCCATGTCGCGTCCATCGGCCACCAGGCCGGGTACGCGCCGAAACGACAACTGCAGCGCATGCAGCGCCTGGCGCACCGCGGGCAGCGCCGACACCTGCGACGCCAGCGCCCCCACGGCTTCGTGGCGCAGCGCGGCGGTGACGTCGATGCCGTCGAGGTATACCTGGTCGCCCTCGAAGCGCAGCGCGAGGCCTGCGGCCAGTCGCGCCAGCGCCCCGATATCGCTGCTGGCCACGCCGGCACGCATCGCCGCCAGCGCGGTGGCGCGGTATAGCACTCCCGAATCGAGTTGATGCCAGCCCAGGCGCGCTGCCACCTCGGCAGCCAATGTGCCCTTGCCCGACGCGGTGGGGCCGTCGACCGTGATCACCGGGATGTCGGCGGCATCGGTCTGCACGACGTCGAACAGCGTCTCGAAGTACTCCGGAAACGTCTTGGCGACGCAGCGCGGGTCGAGCAGCCGCACCGGCACACGGGCGCCGGCCAGCGGATTGAATGCCGCCAGCGACAGGCACATCGCCATGCGGTGGTCGTCGTAGGTGTGCAGCGTGGCGCGTCGCCATGCCGCCGGCGACGCGGGTGGGTCGACCTCGATGAAATCGGCGCCGGCGACCACGGTGGCGCCGAGCTTGCGCAACTCGGTGGCCATCGCGGCGATGCGGTCGGTCTCCTTGACGCGCCAGCTGCCGATGCGAGTCAGCCGCGTGCGACCATCGGCGTACAGCGCCATCGCCGCCAGTGTCATCGCGGCGTCTGGCATGTGGTTGCAGTCGAGCGTCGCGGCCCGTAGCGGCCAGGCGCCGCGCCGCACCTCGATCCACGACGGGCCGCCGGTGACGTGCGCGCCCATTGCGCACGCGGCATCGACGAAGCGGATGTCGCCCTGGATCGAGTCGAGCCCGACGCCCTCGATGCGCAGCGGCGCCTCGACGGCGGCGATCGCCCCTGCGGCGATGAAGTACGACGCCGACGACGCGTCACCCTCGACGTGGATGCGCGCAGACGCGCGGTAGCGGCTGCCCGCCGGGATGACGAAGCGCTGCAGACCGTCATGCTGCACCGTGATGCCGAAGCGCTGCAGCAGAGCGAGCGTCAGCTCGACGTACGGCTTGGAAATCAGCTCGCCATCGACCTCGATCGTGATCGGTTGTCCACCGCCCTCGCTGACCAGCGGCAGCGCCAGCAGCAGCGCGCTGAGGAACTGGCTCGACACGTCGCCGCGCACGCGGATCGGCC
>DASURM010000399.1:0-4759 GCA_036280035.1 Burkholderiaceae bacterium
CGAAGTCGAAAAGGAACTCGATGGTCTTGGCGGGCATGCTGGATCCCTTGCGGCCTCGGGGCGATGGTAGCGGCTCTCGAAGCCGGCCGCGCACCCAGCCCGTCGGGCGGATCAGCCGCGGATCGCGCGCAGCCCGCCGAAGTAGCTGCGCAGAATGCCACGCAACCGGTCGGCTCCGTCGCGTCCCCAGTCGCGCTGCAGTTCGGCGGCCAGGCCGATCACCGAGATCGGCCCCGCGCCGGCCTGCACCATGCGCTGCATCGCGGCCTCGTGCGCGGCTGTGCTGACGCCGCCGATCGCGTCGGCGACGAAGTAGACCTCGTAGCCCTCGGCGAGCGCGTCGAGCACCGGGAAGGCAACGCAGATCTCCGACCACAAGCCGGCGACGATCAGCTTCTTGCGTCCTGTCTTCTGCACCGCAGCGCGGAAGTCCGGGTCTTCCCACGAGTTGAGCGTGGTGCGGTCGATCTCCGGCACGCCGGGCAGGACCTCGAGCAGTTCGACATTGCTGCCGGCCATGCCGTTGGACTTCACGCCGACCGTGCTCAGCACGACCGGCAAGCCGTAGGCGGTCGCGACCTTGCCGAGCGTCGTGACATGCACGAGCAACTCGGCATGATCGACCGAACGCACGCCGGTGTACTGGTCGGGCTGATAGTCGATCAACGCCAGCACGGCGTTGGCCGGTGTGATCAGGCGGTCCTGCTTGGGATCGCGAATGGCGGTCGGTCCGGACATGATGGTCTCCTTGGCGCGGGTGGGGGTGGGTTGCGCGTTCGCCTGGCGCTGGCGCGGTGCCGGCTCCGCAGGTGCACGCGACGAGGATCGTCAATGCGGAGCGCTTGGCCGATGAACGCCTCAAGCCGCGGCAACGGCCATGGCGGCATTCGCGGCCAGCTTAGCCCGGCCATCGCGCGTGGCCCGGCTCGCCTCGCCCCACCACGCAATCTGATCGAGCATGTCGGCGGCGGCGGGCAGCAGGTGGGCTTCGACCTCATGCATCGAGCGCTGTCCCTTCATCGCGGCCATGAAGTCGCCGCCAGACAAGTGCACCGCGGTGCGCACCGGCACCATCTGCAGCTCAATGGCGACGAGGCGTGCGTGTTCGATGGCGCGCGCGGCGCCGAGGCCGCCGTAGCCCATGAAGCCGATCGGCTTGTGGTTCCATTCGTTGTAGGCCTGATCGAACGCATTCTTCAGCGCGCCGGTCATCGAGCGGTTGTACTCGGCCGTGACCACCAGATAGCCGTCGAACTCGGCGATTTTCTTCTGCCATGCCACGGCGCGCGCGTCTTCGCTCGGCAGCCACAGGTTCGAGGCCTTTTCGTTGAACAGCGGCAGGTCGAAGTCCTTCAGGTCGACAAGTTCGACGCGCATGTCGCCGCGCCGGCTGGCGACGCCGTGCAGCCACTGCGCCGCCTTGTGGCCGAACCGCGCCTCGCGCGTGCTGCCGATGATGATGCCGATGTCGAGTTTTTCGCTCATGAGAATGCTCCTGAAGTTCGGGTCGAAGAGGCGGCTCGCGCGCGTGGGCACGCGGGCTCGCGCACGCGCGTGCGTGCGATCAAGCCATGGGGGTGAAGCGCCCGCTGTTGAAGTCGTCGATCGCCTGATGGATCTGCTGCTGGCTGTTCATCACGAACGGCCCGTAGCCCACCACCGGCTCGTCGATCGGCTCGCCCGCCAGCAGCAGCAGCTTGGCGTCGTTGTTGGCCTCGATGGTCAAACCGCTGTCCCTGGTCGACAACGTGGCCATCTCGGTCGCACGCAGCACGGTTTCGCCGTTGACCGCCACCGTGCCTGCGAGCACCACCAACAGTGTGCTCCAGCCTTCGGGCTGCCCCAGCTCGGCCGCATGGCCCGCGGCCAGGCGCACATCGAGCACGTTCATCGGGCTGAAGGTGTGCGTCGGACCCTTGACCGTGCCGGTGCCGCCCGTGAACCGGCCGGCGATCACGCGCACCTGACCAGCGCCATCGGGCAGCGCCACTGCGGGAATCTGCGCGTCGGTGATCGCCTGGTAGTGCGCAGGCGTCATCTTGTCCTTGGCGGGCAGGTTGACCCACAGCTGCACCATCTCGAACGGGCCGCCGCGCGCGGCGTAGTCGGCCGAGTGGAACTCCTCGTGGACGATGCCGCCGCCGGCGGTCATCCACTGCACGTCGCCCTTGCGGATCACACCGCCTGCGCCGGTGGAGTCGCGGTGCTCGACCTCGCCGTCGTAGACGATGGTCACGGTCTCGAAGCCGCGGTGCGGGTGGCTTCCGACGCCGCGGCGGTGTGCGCTGGGCGCGAACTGGGTCGGCGCGGCGTAGTCGAGCAGCAGGAACGGGCTGCGCTCGGCCACCCCTTCGCCGCTGTAGCCGAACAGGCCATGCACGGGAAAGCCATCGCCAACCCAGTGCCGGCCGGGGGCGCGGCGCGTGGACAGCACGGTCTTGCGGGTGGTGGTCAAGGTTTCGCTCATCTCGAGTCTCCGGTTCTGCATGTCTGCCCGCATGGGCTGACGCGATGTCTGAATGGTATGAACCGATTGATCAAAGATAAACTGGCCAAACTCGGTCTCAGCGTTCTGTCATTGGGATGATGATCGCCGTGGAACCCGGTATCCAGAGTCTCGACGACTGGGCCTTGTTCGCCGCGGTGGCCGAACACGGCGGTTTCGCAGCGGCCGAGCGCGCGACCGATATCCCCAAGTCCAGGTTGAGCCGGCGCGTGGCCGAGCTGGAGGCCGATCTTGGGGTGCGCCTGATCCAGCGCAGCACGCGCCGCTTTGCCATCACGCCGATGGGCGAGCAGGTGTTGCAGCATGCGCGGGCCATGCTGGCCGAGGCCGAAGCGGCGCGGGCGCTAGTGCACGAGCAGACGCAGCAGCCGCGCGGCACGGTGCGCCTGGCCTGTCCGCCGGCGCTGCTGCATGCGGCGGTGGGCGCGCAACTGAGCACCTTTCTCAACGCCTGGCCGCAGGTGCGCTTGCAGGTGGAAGCGACCAACCGCAACGTCGATGTCTGGCACGACGCCGTCGATCTGGCGCTGCGTGTGCGCGCGGTCGACGCAGCACTGCCGCAAGATGAAGTGATGCGCGCGCTGGCGCTCAGCCCGCACCTGCTGGTGGCAGCGCCCCGTCTGCTCACGGCCGCCGCGCCGCCGGCGACTCCCGCCGAGCTCGCGCGTCTGCCCACGGTGGGCCTGGGCAATTCACCCGATGCCCTGCGCTGGCGCCTGCACCGCGCCGACGGCAGCGAGTTCGAGCACCTGCACGAGCCGCGGCTGGTGGTCGATGACGCCAGCGCACTGCTGCAGGCGGCGTTGGCCGGTGTCGGCTGCGCCGTGCTGCCGCGCCTGCTGGCGCACGATGCCTTGCAAAGCGGTGCGCTGCAGGAGTTGTTGCCGGGCTGGACGGCGCCGCCCGGGCTGGTCCAGGTCGCGTACGCCAGCCGCCAGGGCATGCGCGCGGCAGTGCGCCAGCTGCTCGATGCGTTGGCTGAGGGTTTCGGGCGATTGATCGAGCAAGGCCAGTGTCTGGCGGCGCCACAACCGGAGCGATTCCATGTTTGATCACGGCTCGAACACCGACGACAGAGAACACGCCTGGCCCCGGTTGAACTATGCGGACTGGCGCGACACCGCCGCGACTTTGCAGTTGTGGACGCAGATCGTCGGCAAGGTGCGGCTCGCGCTGTCGCCGTGGCTCAATCACGGCTGGCAGGTGCCTCTGTATGTGAACGCGCGCGGCCTCGGCACGTCGGCGATCCACGCCGGGCGCCGCATCTTCGAGATCGACTTCGACCTCGCCGACCATCGCCTGGTCGTGAGCACGCCCGAGGCGCGCGAGCGCGGCTTCGCGCTCGAGCCGATGTCGGTGGCGAGCTTCTATCGGCGCTGCATGGCCGAGCTCGATGCCGCCGGCATTCGCGTGACGATCGACGTCATGCCGAACGAAGTGCCGAATCCGATCCGCTTCCCCGACGACGAGTTGCACGCGTCGTACGACGCGGCCGCGGCCAACGCGTTCTGGCGCGTGCTGGTGCAGGCGGAGCGCGTGTTCCGCTTGTTCCGCACCTCGTTTCTCGGCAAGTCGAGCCCGGTGCACTTCTTCTGGGGCGCCTTCGACCTGGCTGTCACGCGTTTCTCCGGCCGCCCGGCACCCCTGCATCCCGGCGGCATTCCAGGCTTGCCCGACGCCGTCACGCGCGAGGCGTATTCACACGAGGTGAGCAGCGCGGGCTTCTGGCCCGGCGACGAACGCTATCCCGATGCAGCGTTTTTCTCGTACGCGTATCCGACGCCGCAAGGCTTCGCGCAGGCGCAGGTCGAACCCGCCCCGGCCTTCTGGTCCGACCCGATGGGCGAATGGCTGCTGCCGTACGAAGCGGTCCGCACTGCGGCCGATCCCGAGTCGGCACTGCTGCGCTTCCTGCAGACCAGCTATCGCGCCGCGGCGGACCTTGCCGGTTGGGACCGCGGTCTGGAGTGCGAGATCGGCGTGCCGCGCCGGCCGAGAGCGGTGCAGTCAGCCACGCCGTGAGCGCCTGGATCACGATGATCGGCATGAAGACGATCGTGGCCGGGCACTGCACCGGCAGAGTCCCAATTGCTCGGGAGCGCCTCTAGATCTAGAACTTCTCGATCCACGGCCGCAGGTCCAGCTCGTGCGTCCACGCGCTGCGGTGTTGCCGGTGCAGCAGCCAGTAGTTCTCGGCGATGGCGTCGGGTTCGAGGATGCCGTCGCGATCCTTCAGCGCATAGCGCTCGGGGA
>DASURM010000400.1:0-2777 GCA_036280035.1 Burkholderiaceae bacterium
CCGGTGAGCTGCCCGCCCAGGCGCTGGCCGCTGCTCGGCTTGAGGGTACCGATGTTCGACAGCGTGTTGGCCCCGCTGAGAGTGAACGCGGTTCCGCCATGGCACGAGGCGCAGTTCTGGCTGACGAACAGTGCCCGGCCCGCTGTCGCGGCAGCGGACAGTTGCGTCGCACCCGGTCGCTGCGGGCTGGGGTCGAAGCTGTCGAGCGAGGCCACATACGCCGCCAGTGCGTCGAGGTCGGCCGACAGGCCGCTCTTGCGGTCGCCCAGCGGCTGGCTGCGCGTGCCGGCGAAGAACGCCGCGTCGGACATCAGGCCGCTGCCTCCGCTCAGGTTGCGGATCTGGCCTTCGAAGTCCTGCACTTCGTCGAAGTTGTTGCTCCAGTGCAGGAATCCCTCTGCTGCCGCACGTCCGCGCAAGGCGATGGTGTTGCGCAGGCCCTCGCCGAAGCCGGTGAGATCCCACACGCGGCCGTCGTGGCCGCCGTCGTTGTGGCACGTGGCGCAGCTCATGTAGCGGTCGCGTGCGAGACGGGTGTCGCGCGCGTCGTAGAAGAGCTGCTTGCCCCGCAGCACGTTGGCCGCCAGCTTCTCGGTGCCGACGGCGCCGAGGTTGGCCACCAGCGGCACGCTCATCAGGCCCTGTTCGAGCAGCGGCTTGAGGTCGAACACGCCGACGCTGCGATCCATGAACTGATTGACGTAGAGCGTCTTGCCGTCGGGAGACAGCGCGAGCCCCTGCGGTGCCAGTCTGACGTCGAAGCGCATCAGCTCGCGGCCGCCGTAGGCGTCGATCACTGCCACTTCCTGGCTGGTCTCCAGGGCCACGAAGAGGTACGCGCCGAGCCTGTCATAAGCCGCGGCACTGGCCACGCTGGCGTTGTCGTGGTCGATGCGCAGCGCGAGGTCTTCGACGCCGCTGGCCAGCACGATGCGCGAGCTGATCGCGCGCACGGTGTTCTGGAAGTTCAGGCCGATGCCGTTGCGCAGCGTGCCGCGCTTGATGTTGTCCTGCTTCGACGGCACCCACGCCTGCGTGCCGTCGGGCGAGATGGCGGCCGCGCCGAGGTAGTTGGGCACGCCGCTGCCCTGCGTTTCGCCGTCGGGCCGGTCGCTGTGGTGCAGCACCACGGTGCCGCGGACCGCGAGGCTCGCGGTGTCGACGACCAAGACTTCGCCGCCAGCGGCAGCGGGCGAGTCGACCGTTGCAGTGCTCTCTCCAGGCAACGGCGGAGTCACGAAGCGCGAGACGTACGCAGTCGCGCCGTCGGCGGCAACCGACAGGTGGCGCGGATTGGGGCCGACGGGCAGGCTGCCGAGCACCGCGAAGCTCGAGGTGTCGAGCTTGAGCAGTTGGCCACTCGCCTCGAGCGTGACGAACGCCAGGCTCGCCACCGGCGACATCGCCACGCCGAACGGCTGCGAGCCGCGCGGCAGCGCGACGGTGGTCACCACGGTGCGCGTATTGGGGTCGATCACGCTGATCGAGGCGCCGCGCTTGTTCACCACCCACAATCTGCCGTCCGCGGCGCGCGCGATCGAGCGTGGCGCCGCGCCGACGTTGACCTCGCCGAGCCGCGCTCGCGTGACGGTGTCGAAGGCACTCACCGAATCGTTGTCCTGGTTCACCACCCACAGGCGCGGGTCGCCGCTGACCGGGCTCTCGACCAGCAGGTTGCTCGACATCGTCGGCCGGGTCGGCGTGGACGGCAGGTAAACCTGCTGCAGGAAGCTGCGGCTCTGAATCCCGCCGTAGTCGTCGGTCACCGTCAGCGTGACGTTGAAGAGGCCCGGCTGGGTGTAGGTGTGGCTGGCATTTCCAGACGACGACCACACCGTCTCGGGGCTGCCGTCGCCGAAGTTCCACTTGTAGCGCGGGTTGAACCCGGTCGCGGTGGCCGAGAACGTGGCGCTGCCGTCGGCGAGGGTCGGTGCCGGCATGCCCAGGACGCTCAGCACCAGCGGCACATCATTGTCGATCGTCCACACGAAGCTCGCGCTGGCGGCGTTGATGCCGTCGCTGACCGACACCACGACGTCGTAGCTGCCCGCCAGCGTGGGCGTGCCGCTGATCGCACCGCTGGCGCTATCGATCGCCAGACCGAGTGGTAGTCCGGTGGCGCCGTAAGTCAGTGCGTCGCCGTTGGGGTCGCTCGCGGCGAGCGCGAAGCTGTCGGCGATGCCGACCGTGCTTGACCTGGCGGCCGGGGTCGCAATCGTCGGCGTCACCGACGGGTTAGGGTCGGCCGCGATGCCGAGGCGCACCATCTTGGCCATCGACGGCACGCCGTCCTGGTCGAACACGAACATCATGTACGAGCCCGGTGGCGCATCGGCGGCGCGCGTCGGCACCTGCACCGCCAGCCGTGGCCCGTTGCCGCTGAAAGTGAGGTCGAGGAAGCGCTGGTCCATGTTGAAGCTGTGGGTCGTCGAGCCGGTCTTGACCAGCGTGACGCGCGAGATGGTGGTCGCATCCGCGGTGTCGACCGCGATGGTCTTCCCGATCTCGAGCCAGTCGGGGGCAGCCACGATGCTCGGCCGCGGTGCCGCGGTGCCCGCCGCGGTGAAGAGGTACGGCGGGTAGTAGATCTCGGCGTTCAAGTTGTTCAGCGGCCCCGATGGACCGGCGATCGCCTGCGACGCACCGCCGCCGGCCACCAGCACGGTGGCGTCGGGCAGCAGCAGCGCGTTGCCGTGGTACAGGCGGGCGTAGGTGCCTTCGGCGCCTTTGGTCCACTGGCCGGTCTGCGGATCCCAGATCTCGGCGAAGTTGTTGAC
>DASURM010000401.1:0-2487 GCA_036280035.1 Burkholderiaceae bacterium
ATTGCGTGTTCCAGGTGACGAGTCTCATGATTCGCGCCTTGGCGGGCATCGGCTGGGCAAGCGCTGGGCGCCAATCAAGGCGACTTCCTGGCAGCCTCGAACGCGCGCTCGAGGACCTCGTGGTCGTTCAGCGCGCGCAGCAGCAGCTTCAGGTCGTCGACGTTCGCCGGGCGGGCGAACTTCGGCACGGGCTCGGTCATTCGAGCCTGCTGGTCCGGCGCAACAGGTTCATCGCCAGGGTCCGCGTCAGTGCGTCGTCGCAGTGACGGTCCATCTCCGCGACGCGAAGCGATACACGCCCTTGGCGACACCGGTGGTGGGCACAGCGGCCAGCGCGATTCCTGTCGCCTGATGAATGGCGGCAGCGCGCAACGCCGCCGCGCTGGGCAGGGCTGCCGGCAAGGCCACGATGGATCGACCCACTTGTCGCATCTTCAAAGTATGGCAGAGACCCCGCGCGGTTGCGCCGAGCCGACCCTGGGCAGCCCTGCCCGCACCTAGGCTCAGCCGGTGGCGCACCGCCGGCCGTGCCTCACAACCAGCCGACCTTGCGAAAGCGCCGGTACAGCAGCAGACACACGCCGGCGATGCCGGCCAGCGCCGCCGGGTAGCCGTAGTGCCACTTCAGCTCGGGCATGTGCTCGAAGTTCATGCCCCAGATGCCGGCCAGCGCGGTGGCCGCCGCGAAGATGCCGGCCCAGGCCGCCAGCTTCTTGGTGGTCTCGGTTTCCTCGATCGTCACCATCGAGAGGTTGACCTGGGTGGCGGTGACGATCGTCTCGCGCAGGGTGTCGAGGCTGGCGTTGATGCGCAGCAGGTGGTCGTAGACGTCGCGCAGGTACTCGCGGTTGTGCTCGCACACCGTCGGCACGCGGCCGCTCCACAGCTTGCCCGACGACTCCAGCAGCGGGCTGACCGCGTGCTTGACGGTCTGCACGCGCTGCTTCAGCGCATAGAGCTGCTCGATGTTCGAGCGCGCCGAGCCCGGTTCGAAGATCTGCGACTCGATGCTCTCGAGCTCCGACTCGAGCATGTCGATCACCGGGAAGTAGCGGTCGACCACCGCGTCCATCAGCGCGTAGAGCACGAAGCCGGGGCCGTTGCTCAGCAGCTCGGGCTCCAGCTCGGTGCGTTGGCGCACGCCGAGCAGGCTGTGCTGGCTGCGGTTGCGCACCGACAGCACGTAGTTCGGCCCGGCGAAAATGTGCACCTCGCCGACGCGCAGCTGGTCGGTGGCATCGAGCTCGATGGTGTTCAGCACCACGAACAGCAGCTTGTCGTACTCCTCGACCTTGGGCCGCTGCTCGCCGTGCATCGCGTCCTCGACGGCCAGGTCGTGCAGACCGAACTCGGCCTGCATCGTGTCGAGTTCGTCGTCGCTGGGGTCGCGCAGCGCCACCCACACGAAGCACTGCGGCCGTTGCAAGTACTCGCGGATCTGGCGCACGTCGATGTCGGCCAGCTTCTTGCCATTTTGGTAGGCGACGCAGTTCAGCAGCATGGCGGCCCCGGTTCTCTCGTGGGGCTATTTTGGGCCAGCGGCCGCGTGCCGCCCCGGCGCTCAGCGCGGCGCGGCTTCGAGGATGCGCACCATCTCGCGCAGGCCGCGCGAGCGCGCCAGTTGCAGCGGCGTGCGGCCTTCGCGGTCGGCGAGCCCGAGGTCGGCTCCCGCCGCCACCAGCGCCTGCAGCGTCGCCTGGTGGCGCGGCCCGCCGTCGCCGAGCACCACCGCCTCGATCGCTGCCGTCCAGTGCAGGTTGTTCACGTGGTCGAGCGGCGCGCCGGCTTTGATCAGCTGGCGCACCACGCCGTCGTGGCCGAGGTGCGCGGCGGCGATCAGCGCCGTGCCGTCGTAGCGGCTGGTGATGAGCTTCGCGCTGGCGCCGAGCGCCAGCAGCAGCGCGAGCGTCTGCTCGTCGTCGGCCACCGCGGCGATCGTCACCGCGTCGTAGTGGTCGTGCTCGAGCGCGCCCAGGTCGGCGCCGGCGGCAGCCAGCGCGCGGATCGCATCGCGCTGGCGGGCAAACGTCGCCACGTGCAGCGGCGTACGGCCGTACGCATCGCGCGCGTTGGGCGATGCGCCCTGCGACAGCACTGCTTGCAGGCGCGCCGCGTCGCCACGGTACGCCGCGGCATGCAGCGGTGCGAAGCGCGCCACCTCGGTCTCGCTCGGCGGCACCTGAGCCACCGTCGGCAGCAGCGTGGCGGCGAGCGCGAGCCCGGCGAGCGCCGGCGCGAAACGGTGACCACAATGAGTCACGTCGCGCCTTGCCGGTGCGGCCGCTTGCACGTTGCCGCCCTGGCTCACCAGCGGTTGCGCAGCTCGCGCAGCTTCACGAACACCGTGCGCGCGTCGGGCTGCTCGGGCAGATCGGGGAACGCCTCGCGCAGCCTGGCGATCACGCCGGGGCTGGCGAGCCGGAAGAAGGTGTTGACCCGCTTCTCCTGCGCGAGCGTGGTGACGATCGAGCGCTGTGGGTCGTGGCC
>DASURM010000402.1:0-3735 GCA_036280035.1 Burkholderiaceae bacterium
ACGGTGGCTTCGTCGGGAGCCAGCTCGAGCAGCCCCTGGATCGCATGGCGGGCGCGGTCGACCGCGCGCGCCATGCGATCGAGGGGCTGCTCGAGCTGGCCCCCGACGAAGCCACGGTGCGCCAGGCCGACGGCTCGTGGGCCACACGGCCGGTAGCGGCGGTGGCGCTCGACGCCGTGGTGCGCGTGCGCCCCGGCGAGCGCGTGCCGATGGACGGCGTGGTGGTCGCCGGCCACTCGGCCGTCGACCAGGCGCCGGTCACCGGCGAGAGCCTGCCGGTGGACAAGACGGTGGGCGACGCGGTGTTCGCCGGCACCATCGCCGTCGCCGGCATGCTCGAGCTGCGCGTCACCGCAGCGGCATCGAACTCGACGCTCGCGCGCATCATCCACGCCGTCGAGCAGGCGCAGGCCACGCGCGCGCCGACGCAGGGCTTCGTCGACCGCTTCGCAGCGGTCTACACGCCGGCGGTGTTCGCGATCGCGCTGGCCGTTGCGCTGCTCGGGCCCTGGCTGCTCGGCTGGGCCTGGCTGGAGGGCATCTACAAGGCGCTGGTGCTACTGGTGATCGCGTGCCCGTGCGCGCTGGTGATCTCGACGCCGGTGACGATCGTCGGCGCGCTGGCGGCCGCGGCGCGCCGCGGCGTGCTGATCAAGGGCGGCATCCACCTCGAAGGCGCACGGCGGCTGAAGGCGATCGCGTTCGACAAGACCGGCACCATCACCGAAGGCGCGCCGACGCTGGTGCAACACGAGACGCTCGACGCGCCGGCGGCGACGGTGCTGCCGCTGGCCGCGGCGCTGGCCGGCCATTCGGACCACCCCGTCTCGCGCGCCATCGCGCAGGGGCTGGCGACGTCGGCGCTGCCGTTGACCGGCCTCGAGGCCCTGCCCGGCCGCGGTGTGCGCGCCGACATCGGCGGCACCGCCTACGTGCTCGGCAACCACCGGCTGATCGAGGAGCGCGGCCAGTGCTCGCCGGCAATCGAGGCGCGGCTGCAGATCCACGAGGAGGCCGGCCGTACGGTGGCGCTGCTGGCATCGGACGCCGGCGTGCTCGGTTTGTTCGCGGTGGCCGACCCGATCAAGGCGTCGTCGAAGCACGCGGTGGCGGAGCTGAAGGCGCTCGGCATCGCACCGGTGATGCTCAGCGGCGACAACCAGGCCACCGCGTCGGCGATCGCCCACGAGGCGGGCATCGACGAGGCGCGCGGCAACCTGCTGCCGCACGACAAGCTCGCCGCGATCCATGCGCTGCAGGCCGAGCATGGCGCCACCGCGATGGCCGGCGACGGCATCAACGACGCGCCCGCGCTGGCGCAGGCCGACATCGGCATCGCGATGGGTGCGGCGGGTACCGACATCGCGCTCGAAGCCGCCGACGTGGTGGTGATGAACGACGACCTGCGCCGCATCGCCGAGACGGTGCGACTGTCGCGCCGGACGCACGCCGTGCTGTGGCAGAACATCGCGCTGGCGCTCGGCATCAAGGCGGTGTTCCTGGTGCTTGCGGTGCTTGGCCAGGCGACGATGTGGATGGCGGTGTTCGCCGACATGGGCGCCAGCCTGCTGGTGGTGGGCAACGGCCTGCGGCTGCTGACGGCGAGCAAGCCGGCACAATGAGTTGCCACGGCACATCGCCCGCAGCGACTTTGACATCCACCCCGCTTTCCCACCGCCACGACCTGCGCCCGTTCGTGCACGCGCACGCGTTCGCCGACGCGGCGGCACCGGGGCGCGAACGCGCGCTGTGGTGGGTGACCGCGATCACGCTGGTGACGATGCTCCTGGAACTGGCGGTCGGCTACTGGAGCGGCTCGCTGGCCCTGGTGGCCGACGGCTGGCACATGGGCACGCACGCGCTCGCACTCGGCGGCGCGGCGCTGGCCGCGCAGCTGTCGCGCCGCGCGCACGGCAGCGAGCGCTTCGCGTTCGGCGGCTGGAAGATCGAGGTGCTGGCCGCCTACTCCAGCGGCCTGCTGTTGCTCGCGGTGAGCGTGTGGATCGCGATCGACGCTGCCGCTGCGCTGATGGCCCCGCACCCGATCGCCTACCGGCAGGCGATTGCAGTCGCAGTAGTCGGGCTGGTGGTCAATGCCGCATGTGCCTGGCTGCTTGCGCGCGGCGCCGATGGGCACGGGCACGGCCACACGCATGCGCGGGCACCCGAGCATCACCAGCACGGCGCGCACGACCTTAGGCACACCGGCGATCACCACGACACCGCGCATGCCGCGGGCAGCCCCCAGCACGGCCACCACGACCACAACTACCGCGCCGCGACCCTGCACGTGCTGGCCGACGCGTTGACCTCGGTGCTGGCGATCGTCGCGCTCGGCGCCGGCCTGCTGTGGGGCTGGCGCTGGCTCGACCCGCTGGTGGCGCTGGCCGGTGGTGCGCTGATCGCACGCTGGGCGCTCGGCGTGTTGCGCGACGCCGCGCGCTGCCTGGTCGATGCCAGCCCGGACCTCGAACTGCGCGACGCGGTGCGCCGCGCCATCGAGACCGACCACGATGCGCGCCTGTCCGATCTGCACGTCTGGCAGGTCGGCCCTGCGGCGTGGTCCGCCGTGCTGAGCATCGTGGCCGACCGGCCACTGACCCCCGAAGCCTATCGCGCTCGGCTGCACGCGCTGGCCGGCCTGCAGCACGTGACGATCGAGGTGCACCAGTGCCGCGGCGACGCGGCGGCGGCGCATCGGTGACGCGCGGCGAGCCTGCATCACTACGATGCAAGCGTTCACCACAACCGACGGAGACCGCCATGGCCGTGACCACCGCCGTCAACCACCAGATCCGACTCGCGGCGCGCCCGCTGGGCCTGCCACGGCCCACCGACTGGCAGCCGACCGAGGAGCCGGTGACCGACCCCGGCGACGGCGGCGTGTTGGTGAAGGTGCTCGCCTTGTCGCTCGACCCGGCGATGCGCGGCTGGATGAACGAGGGCCGCAGCTACATCCGGCCGGTGGCCATCGGCGAGGTGATGCGCGCCGGCGGCATCGGCCGCGTGCTGGCGTCGCGCAGCGCGCGGTTCGCTGTCGGCGACACGGTGGCCGGCACCTTCGGCGTGCAGGAGTATTGGTCGGGCGGCGGCGAGGCGTTGCCCGGCAGCGAGCTGCACAAGATCGACCTGCGACTCGGCAGCGCCACGCAGTGGCTCAACGTGCTCGGCATGCCGGGCATGACGGCGTACTTCGGCCTGCTCGACGTCGGCCAGCCGCAGCCGGGCCAGACCGTGGTCGTCTCGGGCGCCGCGGGTGCGGTGGGCCAGACTGTCGGGCAGCTCGCCAAGATCAGGGGCTGCCGCGTCGTCGGCATCGCGGGCGGCAGCGCCAAGTGCGACTGGGTGGTCGACGAGCTGGGCTTCGGCGCCTGCATCGACTACAAGGCACCGGCTCCGGCTGGCGCGCAGCGCTGGGACGCGGTGCGCGAAGGACTCAAGCAGCACTGCCCCGACGGCGTCGACGTCTACTTCGACAACGTCGGCGTACCGATCCTCGACGCCGTGCTGGCCCGCATCAACCGCAAGGCGCGCATCGTGATCTGCGGCGCGGTGGCGCACTACAACGCGACCGACGGCATCCCGGGGCCGAAGAACTACATGTCGCTGCTGGTCCACCGTGCGCGCATGGAGGGCTTCGTGGTGTTCGACTACGCCGACCGCTACCCGCAGGCGATCGCCGAGCTGGCCGGCTACCTGAAGGCCGGCCGCATCAAGAGCCGGGAAGACATCGTG
>DASURM010000403.1:0-3957 GCA_036280035.1 Burkholderiaceae bacterium
CGAGCGTGCCCCCGGCATGAACTCGGCGCCGTTCACCTACCGCTGCGAGCTCGAGCCGCGCAGCGGCCGTATCGTCAGCGTGCACACGAGCGGCTGAGCGTCAAAGCGATCAACCCGGCGCCGCTGCGTTCTGCGGCGGCCGCCGATGAAACCACGGCTGCGCCGCCTCGAGCTGACCGGCCAGCCGGAACAGCGTGGCCTCGTCGCCGAAGCGGCCGACGAACTGCACACCGATCGGAAGCCCTGCCGCGTTCCAGTGCAGCGGTACTGACATCGCCGGTTGTCCGGTGCCATTGAAGACCGGCGTGTACGGCATGAAGTCGAACACCTTGCCGGCCAGCTGCTGCAAGGCGCCGAAGCGGCGCAACAGACCCGGCGAGCCGATGGCGTTCATGAGGGCGAGCTGCCGCCGCTCGGCCGGCGTCGGCTGCAGCGCGCCGATCGGCGGCGGCGGGCCCGCCAGCGTGGGCGTGAGCAGCACGTCGATCGATTCAAACAGCCGGCCGATCGCGCGGCCGGTGAGCTGGATCGTGCGCTGCGCGTTGACCAGCTCGTCGGCGCTCACCGCGCGGCCGAGCAGGCTCAGCGCCCAGGTCGTCGCCTCGAAGTCGCGCCGATTCGGCCGCAGGCGCATCGTCGCGGCGATGACCTCGATTTCGGCGCGCACGTTGGCCGCCAGCACTTGCACGAAGGCCAGCGCGAACGCGTCGCGGTCGATCGGCAGCCGCGCTTCGTCGACGTCGTGGCCGAGCGAGCGCAGCAGCTCGGCGCTGCGTTGCACGGCCTGCAGGCAATCGGCATGCACCGGCGCGCGACCGAGCCACGGCTCGGTGGACACGCCGACGCGCAGGCGTCCGGGCGGGGTGCGAACCTCCTCGACGAACGGCCGCGCCTGCGCGGGCGCCGGGCACGGCGGGCCGCTGTCGGCGCCGGCCACCGCGTCGAGCAGCGCCGCGCTGTCGCGCACGCTGCGCGTCAGCGCGTGCTCGATCGCCAGCCCGCTCCACAGTTCGCCCAGGTCGGGCCCGGTCGGCACCCGCCCGCGTGTGGGCTTCAACCCGAACAGCCCGCAGCACGACGCGGGGATGCGGATCGAGCCGCCGCCGTCGCCACCGGTGGCCAGCGGCACGAAGCCCGCGGCCACCGCGGCGGCCGAGCCGCCGCTCGAGCCGCCTGGCGTGCGCGCCGGATCCCACGGGTTGCGGGTGGCGCCGGTGAGCTCGGGCTCGGTGTAAGGGGTCAGCCCGAACTCCGGCGTCGCGGTCTTGCCGACGAGCGACGCGCCGGTCGCGCGAAGACGGCGGATGAACTCGCTGTCGTGCGCAGCCGGCGGCAGCGTGCGCTGCAGCAGCCGGTTGCCGTACCACGTGGGCTGCCCTTCGACGGTGGCCAGCAGATCCTTCACCAGCACCGGCACACCGGCGAACACGCCTTCGCGCTCGCGGCCGGCTGCGCGCCGGGCCTGCAGCGCGTGTCGCGCCTGCTCGGGGTACTGCGCGATCACCGCGTTCAACGTGCCGTTGCCCGCTGCGATCCGCTGCTCGGCGCAGTCGAGCAGCGTGTCCGGCGTGACTTCGCCGGCGCGCACCATCGCGGCGAGCGCTGTCGCGTCGTGGCGGTCGTATTCGTCGGGGGTCACCGGGGCCTCGCGGGTCGAAGAAGCCCGATCATCGCCTGCCGGCCGAGAGTCCGCTCACCGCGTGCTCGACTCGATCACGCCGCCGCCCAGGCACACTTCGCCGTCGTACAGCACGGCCGACTGGCCCGGCGTCACCGCCCATTGCGGCTGGTCGAACGCGAGCGCGAACGCCGCCGGCGAAGGCTCGTTCAACACGCACGCCGCGTCGGCCTGACGGTAGCGCGTCTTGGCCGCGTAGCGGCCCGGCGCCGGGGGTGCGCCGGCGATCCAGCTCGCATCGGTCGCGCTCAGGGCGCGCGCAAGCAGCCACGGGTGGTCGTGGCCCTGCACCGCGCGCAGCACGTTGCGCGCGGGTTCCTTGCGCGCCACGTACCACGGTGCGTGCTCGGCGCCGCCGCGGCGCGCCTTGGGTGCCTTGAGGCCGCCGATGCCCAACCCCTGCCGTTGGCCGAGCGTGTAGAAGCTCAAGCCGACGTGGCGACCGACGACGCGACCGCGCTCGTCCTCGATGTCGCCGGGTTCGTGGCTCAGGTAGCGCGCGAGGAACTCGCGGAACGGGCGCTCGCCGATGAAGCAGATGCCAGTGGAGTCCTTCTTCGAAGCAACGGGCAGCCCGATCTCGGCGGCGATCTGGCGCACCTGGGTCTTCTTCAGCTCACCCACCGGGAACAGCGTGCGAGCAAGCTGCGCCTGGTTCAGGCGGTGCAGGAAGTAGCTCTGGTCCTTGCTGCCGTCGACGCCCTTGAGCAGTTCATGGCGTGCCATCTCCTGCGACTCGTCATGACGGCCTGCGGACATGCCCGGGTGCGTCTGGCGCACCCGGGCATAGTGGCCGGTGGCGATGTGCCCGGCGCCCAGCCGCAGCGCATGCTCGAGGAACGCCTTGAACTTGATCTCGGCGTTGCACAGCACGTCGGGGTTAGGCGTGCGGCCGGCGCGGTATTCGCGCAGGAACTCGGCGAACACCCGGTCCTTGTACTCGGCGGCGAAGTTGACGTGCTGCAGGTCGATGCCGATCACGTCGGCTACTGCGGCGGCGTCGACGAAGTCGAGGTTCGACGAGCAGTACTCGCTGTCGTCGTCGTCCTCCCAGTTCTTCATGAAGAGGCCGATCACCTCATGGCCCGTGCGCTTGAGCAACCAGGCCGCGACCGCGGAGTCGACCCCGCCGGACAGGCCGACCACCACCCGCGATGCATGCATGCGGGAATTCTAGTTTTCGGCCGACGCAGACGCCGGCGCCGGGGTCACACGGTCTTGTGCGTGCCGTCGCAGAACGGCGGGTGCGCGCTGTGCTTGCAGCCGCAGAAGTACAGCGTGGCCGCTTCGGTGGCCGTGAACTTCACCGGCGTGTACGGCCCGCTCTTGTGCGACCCGTCGCAGAACGGCTGGCTCTTGCTGTTGCCGCAGCGGCACCAGAAGTAGTCCTTGCCGGTCTGGACGTGCACCGGGAACGGCGCCCGCTGGGAGATCGTGACGGCCATCGGCGGCTCCTCCTGGTGCATGGCGCAGCAGTATCGCCCAGCTTGGCCGCATCCGAGGCGGCGCCGGGGGTGGCTGGTTGCCGATGGCTGGCAGAATGCGCCGGCGCTTGGCGCGCGCGGCCGCTGAGCGTGAGGCCGCGACAAGAAATTATGCACAGCGGCGTATCGGCTCGGACCTGAGGAGTTCAGTTTCATGGCGTTGCGGATCGGAGTCCCCAAAGAAGCGGCTGCCGGCGAGAAGCGCGTGGCCACCGTGCCCGACGTGGTGGAGAAGCTCGTCAAGCTCGGCTTCTCGGTGGCCGTGCAAAGCGGCGCCGGCGATGCCGCGAACTTCGCCGACGATACCTACCGCGCCGCCGGTGCCGAGGTGGTGGGCTCGGCCGCCGAACTGTGGGCCAAGGCCGACATCGTGTTCAAGGTGCGCCCCCCAAGCACCGACGAAGTGGGCCTGATGCGCGAGGGCGGCACACTGATCGGCTTCGTCTGGCCGGCACAGAACCCCGAGTTGATGCAGCAGCTCGCGGCCAAGAAGGCCACCGTGTTGGCGATCGATTGCCTGCCGCGGCAGTTGTCGCGCGCGCAGAAGATGGACGCGCTGACCTCGATGGCCGGCATTAGCGGCTACCGCGCGGTGATCGAGGCCGCCAACGCGTTCGGTCGCTTCTTCAACGGCCAGATCACCGCCGCCGGCAAGATCCCGCCGGCCAAGGTGTTCATCGCCGGCGCCGGCGTGGCCGGGCTAGCGGCTATCGGCACCGCCGCGAATCTGGGCGCCGTCGTGCGCGCCAACGACACCCGCGCCGAAGTGGCCGACCAGGTGGTGTCGCTCGGCGG
>DASURM010000404.1:0-5321 GCA_036280035.1 Burkholderiaceae bacterium
GGCGGCGCGCTGCGCGAGGAAGTCGTCTTGCAGATGCAGGCCCTGCGCGCCGGCGTAGTCGTTCTCGACCTCGTGGTCGTCCCACACCTGCAGCCACGGCAGCGCGGCATGCGCTGCCTGCAGCAGCGGATCGCCCTTGTACTGCGCGTAGCGCGCGCGGTACTGATCGAGCGTGCGCAGCAGCGGCCCTTCGTGGTAGCGCACCGCCAGCGGCGGCGACGCGTACTCGTAGATGTAGTCGCCGACGAACAGCACGAAGTCGAGATCCGACGCCGCCACCTGGCGCCACGCCGCGTAGTGGCCGTGGTCGAAGCGCTGGCAGCTCGCCAGCGCGAAGCGCAGGCCCACCGCGTCGCCCGCTGCCGGCGCGGTGCACGTGCGGCCGCTCGCGCTGCGCTGGCCGAGCGCCTCGAAGCGATACCAGTACCAGCGGCCGGGCTCGAGGCCCGCGACCTCGGCGTGGACGCTGTGCGCCTCGTCGGCCACTGCCTGCTCGGTGCCGCGCGCGACGATCTCGGTGAAGCGCTCGTCGCGCGCCATCTCCCAGCGCACGTTGGCCCGCTCGGGCAGGCCGTCGCCGGTGAGCCGGGTCCACAACACGATGCTGCGCTCGCGCGGCTGGCCCGATGCCAGGCCGAGCGCGAAGCGCGGCACGTCGGCGGCGCGCGCGTGGCGCACGAACGCCGGCGCCAGCACGAGTGCCGCCGTGCGGGCAAGCCAGTGGCGCCGCGGTAGCGGCGGGAGATGTGGTTGCATTCGGAGGCAGTGGTCGGTGGAGGCCCGCGCTTCATACCACACGGACCCGCGCCGCCCTTGGCTATCATCGCGCCCCGCCGATGAGCCAAGCCGCCGCGACCACCCTCAACCCCGCGCAATGGCTGGCCGTGCGACACACCGGGGGCCCAAGCCTGGTGCTGGCCGGCGCGGGCTCGGGCAAGACCCGAGTCATCGTGCACAAGATCGTGCACCTGCTGCGCAGCGGGGTCGCGCCCGAGGCGATCGCCGCCATCACCTTCACCAACAAGGCGGCTGCCGAGATGCGCGAGCGTGCACGCGAGCTGGCGGGGCGTGCCGCCAGGGATCTCGTGGTCTGCACGTTCCATGCGCTGGGGGTGCGCATGCTGCGCGAACACGGCGAGGCGCTGGGGCTCAAGCCGCGCTTCTCGATCCTCGACTCCGACGACGTGCTGGCCTTGCTGCGCGACGCCGGCGGCACCACCGACGCGGCGCTGGCACGGCGCTGGCAGTGGACGATCAGCGGCTGGAAGAACGCCGGCCTCGACGCCGCCGCCGCGGCAGCCGCCGCTGCCGGCGACGACGAGCGCGTCGCCGCGCGCGTGATGCAGCGCTACCACGAGCGCCTCGCGGCGTATCAGGCGGTCGACTTCGACGATCTGATCGGCCTGCCGCTGAAGCTGCTGAGCGAGCACGCCGACGCGCGCGGCCAGTGGCAGCAGCGCTTCGCGCACGTGCTGATCGACGAGGTGCAGGACACCAACGCCGTTCAGTACGAGCTGCTGAAGGCGCTGGTCGGCGAGGCGGCGCGCTTCACCGCGGTGGGCGACGACGACCAGAGCATCTACGGCTGGCGCGGCGCGACGATCGAGAACCTGCAGCAACTGCCGCGCGACTTCCCGACATTGAAGGTGATCGCGCTGGAGCAGAACTACCGCTCGACCGGCGCCATCCTGCGCGCCGCCAATCACGTGATCGCGGCCAACCCGAAGCTCTACGCCAAGACGCTGTGGAGCGAGCTCGGCGAAGGCGAGCCGGTCAAGCGCATCGACTGCGACAGCGACGGACACGAAGCCGAGCGCGCGCTGGCCTGGATGCAGGCACGCCGCGCCGCCGCGGGCGCGCGCTGGCGCGATTTCGCGGTGCTGTACCGCGCCAACCACCAGGCCAAGGTGTTCGAGCAGGCGTTGCGGCGCGCGCAGATTCCTTACCGCGTATCCGGTGGACAGAGCTTCTTCGACCGCACCGAGATCAAGGATCTGTGCGCCTGGCTGCGCCTGCTCGTCAACAACGACGACGACCCGGCGTTCCTGCGCGCGGTGGCCTCGCCCAGGCGCGGCATCGGCCACCAGACGCTGGCCGCACTCGGCCAGTTCGCCGCACGCTGGAAGGTGTCGTTGTTCGAGGCGCTGTTCGCCGACAGCCTGCACACCGCGCTGCCGCGCAAGGCGGTGGATGCGCTGCACGAGTTCGGCCGCTTCGCCAACGACCTCGAGTACCGCGCGCGCCAGGCATCGGGCAGCGACGCCGCACGGGCCTGGTTGATGGACTGGCTGAAGGCCATCGGCTACGAGCAGCATCTGCACGACGGCGAGGATCAAGCCAAACTCGCCGAGGCACGCTGGAGCAACGTGCTGGATTTCGTCGACTGGATCGCGCGCCGCTGCGGCGGCGAGCCGGCGAGCGACGGCAGCGGCATCGTCGACGAGGCCAGCAGCGTGATGCAGGTGGCGCAGACGATCAGCCTGATGCAAAGCCTGGCCGAGCGCGGCGACGACGCCGACGTGGTGACGCTGTCGACCCTGCACGCCGCCAAGGGTCTGGAGTGGCCGCACGTGCTGCTGGCCACCGTCAACGAAGGGCTGCTGCCGTTCACGAGCGACGCCGAACCCGTCACCGCGCAACGCCTGCAGGAGGAGCGCCGCCTGATGTACGTGGGCGTGACGCGCGCGCGGCAGACGCTGCTGGTGAGCGCGCTGAAGCGCCGCAAGCGCGGCCGCGAGACGGTGGCCGCGCTGCCGAGCCGCTTCATCGCCGAGATGAAGCTCGACGAGGCGCAGCAGCGCGAGGATCCGCGCGAGCGGCTGAAGCGGCTGCGCGCCGAGCTGGCGGCCCGCTCGTCGCCCGCCGCGGCCGAACCCTAGGCCCCTAGCGGCGCAGCTTCAGCACCGTCCACCCCTTGCGCGCCGCGGTCGACGCCAGCCGCAGGTCGGGATCGACGACGATCGGCGACCGCACCACGCTGAACAGCGGCAGGTCGTTGATCGAATCGCTGTAGAAGGTGGCCTGGCGCAACAGGTCGTGCGGCAGCGCCTGCGCTTGCAGCCAGGCGCGCAGCCGCTCGACCTTGCCGACGCGCAGGTTCGGCGTGCCCAGCGTGCGGCCGGTGTAGCGCGCGTCGATCACCTCGACCTCGGTGCACACATAGTCGTCGACGCCGAGCGCCTGCGCGGTGTGCTCGCTGACCACGCGATTGGTCGCGGTGGTCAGCACCAGGCGGTCTCCCAGCTCGCGGTGCTTGCGCAGCAGCGCGCGTGCATCGTCGGGGATGCGCGGCAGGATCTCGCGCTCGAGGAAATCGCGGCGCCACGGCAGCAGCTCGTCGACGCGGCGCGCGGTCAACAGCGACGCGTGGAAGTCGCAGTATTCCTGCGGCGTGGTGGTGCCGGCGACGTAGCGCTCGGCCACGCGCTCGCAGCGCTCGCGCCAGCTCGGCTGGACCAGGCGGTGGCGGATCAGGTAGTCGCACCACAGCACGTCGCTGTCGCCGCTCAGCAGCGTGTGGTCGAGGTCGAACAGCGCGAGTCGCATGGCAGCCGGGTTTCAACGCCGGCGGCCTCGCCGGTCGGGCATGGATTATCCCGCGCGCGGTGCCGCCACAATGGCGCCCGGCGGCCTGCCGCCGTGTCCAACGCATCCGCGAGGCCCGATGCCGATCAGTCCGCTGGCTCTGCTCACGCTCGTCAGCGCCGCGCTGGCCATTGCCGGTGCGCCGTGGGCGCTCGGCGAATCCTGGCTGCACGCCGCCTTCAAGCCGCTGACCACTGCGCTGATCGTCGGGCACGCGTGGTCGCGCGGCCGCCATCAGCCGCCCGTGCGCCGCTGGGTGCTGTGCGGCCTCGCGCTGTCGCTGCTCGGCGACGTCGCGCTGCTGTGGCCGCAGCGCGGCTTCCTGCCGGGGCTCGTCGCGTTCCTGCTGGCGCACCTGGCCTACATCGTCGCCTTCACCCGCGAGCACCGCCTGCTGGCGCGGCCGGTGGCGTTGACGATTTACGTACTCGTGGCCGGCACGGTGCTGGCGCTGCTGTGGCCCTCTGTGCCGCCGGGCCTGCGCGTGCCGGTGGCCGGCTACGTGCTCGCGCTGACCGCGATGTCGGCGCAGACCGCCGTCGTCGGCCTGGCCGCGCAGGGCGACGACCGGCGCAGCGGCCGACTGCTGATGTTCGGCGGCGCGCTGTTCATGATGTCCGACGCGCTGCTGGCGACCAATCGGTTCGCGCTGCCGCTGCCGGCGGCCAGCTTGTGGATCCTCACCACCTACTGGGCGGCGCAGTGGTGCATCGCGTCGTGGCTGAAAGCGACCCCAGGTCGCTTCGGCGAAGGCTCACGTCGCGAAGCGACGTGAAGGCGCGCAAGCGCCGGCCGAAGCCAAACCGGGCAGCCCGCTACATCCCCTTGAACAACCCTGCGTAGCTGCGGCTGACCTCGAGCTTCTCGGGGTGACCCTTCACGCTGACGATCTGCCGGCCGCGGAAGTCGCGCGCCACGCCGGCCACGGCGTGCGCGTTGACCAGCGTCGAGCGGTGGATCTGCCAGAAGACCTTGGGATCGAGCTCGTCGACCAGCTCCTTGATCGGCTTGCGGATCAGCGCCTCGAGCTGCGCCGTCTGCACCCGCGTGTACTTCTCGTCGCTGATGAAGAACAACACGTCGGCCACCGGAATCATCTGGATCGTCGAGCCGACGCTGGCCTGGATCCATTGCAGATAGGCGCTGGTGGTACCGGGGCTGAGCTGCGCCGCGAGCCGGTGCAACAACTGCTGGATCGGGGTACTGGCCGCCGCGTCGGCGGTGCCGCGCGTCGCCAGGCGCTTCTTGAGCCGCTCGACGGTGAGCGCCAGGCGCTCGCGTTCGGCCGGCTTGAGCACGTAGTCGGCCACGCCTTGCTCGAACGCCTCGATCGCGTACTGGTCGTATGCGGTGACGAAGACGATCTCGGGCAGCAGCGCGTCGTCGTCGAGTTCGAGCTGCGCGATCTGCCGTGCCGCCTCGACGCCGGTGAGCCCCGGCATGCGGATGTCGAGGAACACGATGTCGGGCCTGTGCTCGCGCACCGCCTGCACCGCCTCGAGGCCGTTCTTCGCTTCGGCCACGATCGTCAACTCGGGCCACGCCTCGGCCAGCCGTGCGCGCATCTGCTCGCGCATCAGCCGCTCGTCGTCGGCCAGCACCGCGCGCGGCTGGTTGTTATTGCTGCTCATGCGGCGATCGTAGCGGCGCGCGGCCAGGGCCTCACCGGTGCACCCTTGCGGCCTTCGGCCGCTTCCCGCCGAGCGGGATTCGCCCCCTTCGGAACGGCCGGGCGG
>DASURM010000405.1:0-6117 GCA_036280035.1 Burkholderiaceae bacterium
GCGAGCGCTTCGCGTTGCGGGTAACTACCGAGGGCCGCTGCGCGCACGACGCAACACGTTGGCCACTGCCGCGCCATGCGCCGCCCGCCTCGGTTCACAATCGCGGCCGCGGCGCACGCGCTGCGCTGGAGCACGAGTCCATTGAGTCCATCATGAGCCTGCACGCCAAACTGCTGCAACGCGCGGCCGCTGCGCGCCCGGTGCGCGTGGGCCTGATCGGCGCCGGGAAGTTCGGCGCGATGTATCTGGCGCAGGTGCCGCGCACGCCCGGCGTGCAAGTGGCCGGCATCGCCGACCTCTCGCCCGACGCCGCGCGCCGCAACCTGGCGCGCGTGGGCTGGCCGGCCGAGGCGGCGCAGGCGCCATCGCTCGACGCCGCGCTGCGCGAGGGCCGCACCCACGTCGGCGACGACTGGCGCGCGCTGGTGCGGCACCCCGCGATCGACGTGATCGTCGAGTGCACCGGTGCACCGATCGCCGCGGTGGACCACTGTCTCGAAGCGTTCGCGCACGGCAAGCACGTGGTCAACGTGACGGTCGAGGCCGATGCGCTGTGCGGGCCGCTGCTGGCGGCGCGCGCACACGCGGCCGGCGTCGTGTACTCGCTCGCCTTCGGCGACCAGCCGGCGCTGATCTGCGACCTGGTCGACTGGGCGCGCAGCTGCGGCTTTCCGGTGGTGGCCGCGGGCCGCGGCCACAAGTGGCTGCCGCACTACTGCGAGTCGACCCCCGACACCGTGTGGGAGCACTACGGCCTGACGCCCGAGCAGGCCGCGCGCGGCGGCCTGAACCCGAAGATGTTCAACAGCTTTCTCGACGGCAGCAAGCCGTCGATCGAGTGCACCGCGGTGGCCAACGCCACCGGGCTCGCGGTGCCGAGCGCCGGCCTGCTGTACCCGCCGGCGAGCATTGCCGACATCCCGTCGGTGACGCGGCCGCGCAGCGAGGGCGGCGTGCTCGAACGCAAGGGCATGGTCGAGGTGATCTCGTCGCTGCAGGCCGACGGCCGCCCGATCGACTACGACATCCGCATGGGGGTGTGGGTCACGGTGCAGGCCGAGACCGACTACATCAAGCACTGCTTCGAGGAGTACGGCGCGCACACCGATGCCAGCGGCCGCTACTTCACGCTCTACAAGCGCTGGCACCTGATCGGCCTGGAGGTCGGCGTGTCGGTGGCCAGCGTCGCGCTGCGCGGCGAGGCCACCGGCGTGGCGCGCGACTGGCACGCCGACGTGGTGGCCACCGCCAAGCGCGACCTGCGCGCCGGCGAGGTGCTCGACGGCGAAGGCGGCTACACCGTCTGGGGCAAGCTGCTGCCGGCGGCCACCTCGCGCACGCGGCGTGCGCTGCCGCTGGCGCTGGCGCACGGCGCGGTGCTTCAGCGCGCCGTCGCCAAGGGCGAGATCGTTCGCGTCGACGACGTCGCGCTCGACGCCGGCAGCCGCGCCTGGACGCTGCGCCGCGAGATGGAGCAGCGCTTCGACGACACGGCGCACGCCGCCACCGACCGCCGAGCCGGGGTTGCCGCAACTTGAAGCAGGTGCTGCTGGGTTTCCTGATCTGGCTGATCTACCGGCCGCTGTCGCTCACCTGGCGAGTCCACTGCAACGAGCCGCAGGCGATGCACGATGCGCTGCGCGAACGCCGGCCGTTCATCCTCGCGCACTGGCACGGCGACCTGTTCGCCCTGGCGGTGCTGGTGCGGCGCTACCGTCTGGTGATGCTCGCCTCGCGCAGCAAGGACGGCCGCATCATGGCCACGCTGCTGCGCCTGCTGGGCTCGCGCATCACCGACGGTTCGTCGAGCAGGGGCGCCGTCGGCGCGCTCAAGGGCCTGCTGCGCCTGGTGCGCGAGGGGCACAACTGCGCCTTCGCCGTCGACGGGCCACGCGGCCCGATCTACAAGGTCAAGCCCGGCGTGCTCGAGACCTCGCGCGTCATCGCGTGCCCGATCTACTACGCCAGCGTCAGTTGCGACCGCGCCTACCACTGGCACCGCTCGTGGGATCGCTCCTACGTGCCCAAGCCGTTCGCTCGCATCGACGTGCAGTGGCGCGGGCCGCTGCCGGCGGTGGGCCGGCACGACGACCCGCGCGACCCCGCGGTGATGAAGCGCCTCGAAGACCTGTTGCTGCAGGCCAAGCGCGACGGGCGCGTCGTCGGGCAGGAAGCGTTGCCTTGATCGGGCGCACGGATCGCGCGCGCCGCGACAACTGGGCTTCGCGCTGACGCGCTTCGGTATGAGCCCCTTGGGCCGCCGGGCGGGGCTCACGCCGCCTGCAGCGCGCGCCGCCGCCGCGTGCGGTAGAGCAGCATCAGCACGATCGCCAGATTCAGCAGGTTCCACCCGATGCCGTTGACGAACGCCGCGTGATAGCTGCCGGTGAGGTCGAACACCTTGCCCGACATCCAGCCGCCGAGCGCCATGCCGAACAGCGTGCACATCAGCACCGTGCCGACGCGCGCACCGGCCTCGGCCGGCGGAAAGTACTCGCGCACGATGATCGCGTAGCTCGGCACGATGCCGCCCTGGAACAGGCCGAACAGCGCCGAGATCAGGTACAGCGACACCAGGCCGTCGAACGGCAGGAACAGCAGCAGCGCCAGCCCCTGCAGCGCCGAGCCCAGCAGCAGCGTGCGCAGACCGCCGATGCGGTCGCAGATCGCGCCCGAGACGAGCCGGCTGACGATGCCGAAGGCCAGCATCAGCGACAGCATCTGCGCGCCGCGCGCGGCGCCGAAGCCGAGGTCGGTGCAGTAGGCGACGATGTGCACCTGCGGCATCGACATCGCCACGCAACAGGCGACACCGGCGATGCACAGCAGCGTCTGCGCGCCGCCGAGCGACAACCCGAACGGCCGCTGCGACGGCGTGCCGAAATTCGCGCGCGCCGGCGCCACGGTCGCCGCCGGCGGCTTGGGCCGCATCGCCCGCGCCAGCAGCGGCAGGCTGACCGCGCTCAGCACACCCAGGCCGATGTAGGTGGGGCGCCAGCCGACGGTCTCGACGAAGTGCTGGACGATCGGCGGCCAGATCGCCCCGGCCAGGTAGTTGCCGCTGGCGCAGATCGCCACCGCGATGCCGCGCCGGCGCACGAACCACAGCGAGGTGTCGGCCACCAGCGGCGCGAAGGTCGCCGACGAACCGAGGAAGCCGATGCCCACGCCGTGCGCGAGCGCGAACAGCCAGATGTTGCTCGACAGCGCGGCAGCAATGAAACCGAGGGCCAGGCCCGCCGAGCCGATCAGGATCGGCCGCACCACGCCGTGACGGTCGGCCAGCCGGCCCATCCAGATGCCGCCGAGGCCGAAGCCGATCATCAGCATCGTGTACGGCAGCGACGCGTCGGCGCGCCCGACGCCGAAATCGGCCTGCACCGCCGGCAACACCACCGACACCACGTACATGCAGGCCGAGCCGATGGTCATCAGCGCCAGCGTCGCGACGAGGCGCGCCCAGGCGTAGCGGGAGTCGGCGACGTGCTGCATCGGCCGCCGATGATGACACGCGGGCGCCAGGGTTCGCTTTCTCGGGCACATTACGCCTGCAATCCCGCAGCGATATGCCCCTGCATCGATGAGTGCCCTGTCCGACGCCCGCGGCGTCTACCCCATCGCCCCGACCCCCTTTCTCGACGACGGCGCGATCGACTTCGAGTCGATCGACCGCCTGAGCGAGTTCTACCTGCGCAGCGGCGCCACCGGCGTCACCGTGCTCGGCCAGCTCGGCGAGGCGCCCAAGCTCGACGCGGCCGAGAGCCTGGCGATCGCGCAGCGTTTCATTGCCGCGTTCGGCAAGGCGCCGGTGATCGTCGGCGTCACCGCCCCGGGCTTCGCCGCGATGCGTACGCTGGCGCGCGAGTCGATGGCCGCGGGCGCCGCCGGCGTGATGATCGCGCCGCCGAACACGCTGCGCACCGACGACCAGATTGCGCTCTACTACGCGCAGGCGGCGCAGGCGATCGGCGCCGAAGTGCCGTTCGTGATCCAGGACTACCCGCTGACCTTCAGCGTGCAGATGACGCCGGCGGTGATCCGCCGCATCGTGCACGACAACCCGTCGTGCGCGATGCTCAAGCACGAAGACTGGCCGGGGCTCGAGAAGATCAGCGCGCTGCGCGGCTTCGAGCGCGACGGCTCGATGCGGCGCGTGTCGATCCTGTGCGGCAACGGCGGCCTGTTCCTCGACTTCGAGTGCGAACGCGGCGCCGACGGCGCGATGACCGGCTACGCGTTTCCCGACATGCTGTGCGACGTGGTCAAGCTGCAGCGCGAAGGCCGGCGCGACGCCGCGCACGACCTGTTCGACGTCCACCTGCCGCTGCTGCGCTACGAGCAGCAGCCAGGCGTCGGGCTGGCGGTGCGCAAGCACGTGCTGCAGCGCCGTGGCCTGATCGCCTCGAGCGCGCAGCGCGCACCGAAGGCCGCGCTGACGCCGACCGCGCGCGCCGAGGTCGAGTACCTGCTGGCGCGGCTGGCGCGCCACGACCCGCGCGCCGCGCTGCCGGCGCCTTAGCGCCGCCCGCAGCGCCGGGGCGATCAGGCCGGCATCAGCCGCTCGGCCGACACGTAGTCGCGGCGGAAGGCCTCGAACGGCACCGTGTCGGCCGCCTCGATGGCGCGCTGCTTGTCGAGCGAAGCGCGCGCCTCGCGCTCGAACGCCGCCTGCTGCTCGGCCGACCACGGCAGCTCCAGCAGCGCGGCGCGCGCCTGCAGCGAGCGCTCGCGCACGAAGGCGGTGTAGGCACACTCTTCGGCGTTGTCGATCGCCGCCAGTACGCGCGCCGATGGCAGCGTCTGCGGTTGCTGCCACGCCGTGCGCGCGGCGGCGAGCGCGTCGCGGTAGTCGCGGCCGCCGTATTCGGCGTCGAGCCGCGCGGCGATCGGCGCGCAGGCCTCGAGCAGCTCGGCGCCCCAGTCGGCCAGCGTCACCCGGCCGGAGCCGCGCTGCAGCTCGAGCCCCGGCTCGCGGCCACGCGCGGCGGCGCTGTGCTGGTTGCGCGCCAGCGCATCGATTTCCTCGCGCGTGTCGGGCGGGCTGTCGGACAGCAGGCAGTGCAGCAGGAAGATGTCGATGAAGCGCATCGTCGGCGCCGCGATGCCGATGTCGACGAACGGGTCGAGGTCCATGCAGCGTACCTCGACGTACTCGACGCCGCGCTCGCGCAGCGCGTGCAGCGGGCGCTCGCCGCTCTTGATCACGCGCTTGGGCCGGATGGTGCCGTAGAACTCGTTCTCGATCTGCAGCAGGCTGGTGGCGAGCTGGTTGTAGTCGCCGCCCGGATTGCGGATGCCGATCGCCTGGTACGGCGGGAACGGCCGGGTCAGCGCCTCGTGCAGCGATGCGGCATAGCTCTCGAGGTTGTTGTAGCTCACCGAGAGCTGCCCCTGCGCGTCGCTCTGGTAGCCCAGCCGCCCCATGCGCAGCGAGGTGGCGTGCGGCAGGTGCAACGTGTGCGGCGACAGCGGTTGCAGCGCGTGCTCGCGGCCGGCGACGAAGCTCGCACACACCGCGGGCGACGCGCCGAACAACACCAGCAGCACGAACGAGTGACGCCTGAAGTTGCGGATCAGCGCGAAGTACTCGTCGTTGCCGAGGCCGGGCAGCGACCAGTTGTAGTGGATGCCCGAGATCGTCTGCATACGCCGGCCGTAGCGGTGCGCCAGGCCCATGCGGTACACGCTCTTGGCGCGGCCGATGTTGGAGGTGCCGTAGAGCCCGATCGGGATCGTCTCGTCGGTCGGCAGCCCGCACGGCATGCTGGCCACCCACAGCATCTCGTCGCCGGCGTCGCGCAGCACGCGGCAGACGTACTGGTGGATCTGCGTCAGCTCCTGTTCGCAGCCGCGCACGTCGAGCTGCGGGCCGGTGATCAGCTCGAGCTGCGACTCGCTGTAGTCGGTGGTGATGCGGGCGTGCGTCAGCGCCGAGCCGAGCGCCAGCGGGTGCGGCGTCAGCGCCAGCGGGCCGCCGGGCAGCACGCGCAGGCTCTCCTTCTCGACGCCGCGGCGCATGCCACGCAGCCTCTGCGGCGTGATGGCGGCGAGCCGATCGACGATTGTCTTCAAGCTGGTTTCCTCGCCAGGCCTGCGAGCCCAGCCGATTGCATCGAC
>DASURM010000406.1:0-7915 GCA_036280035.1 Burkholderiaceae bacterium
GATTGTGCGAGATGGCGCGGCCATGAGGCCACAGCCGCGGACACCCGTCATCGCGCGGGCTCGAGCCACCGCGGTGGCAGCCGGCAAAGGTCGGCCGGTTCGTCGATGTCGTGCAGCGGCGGCAACTCGACGTGGCGCAGACCGCAAGCGGCGATGCGCTGGCGCGTCTGCGCCATCACTCGGTCGTGGCTCCAGCGCATGCCGGCGAACAGCCGCGGCGCGGCCTGCCGCAGCCCCACCAGGACGTAGCCGCCGTCGGCCGTGGGGGCGAACACCGCGTGGGCGTCGCGCAGCGCCGCCGCGGCGGCGCGCAGATACGGCGCGTCGAGCCCAGGCGCGTCGGTGCCGATCAGCACGGCACACCGGTGGGCGGCCAGAGCGCGATCGAACGCGCGCGCCATGCGCTGCCCCAGGTCACCGTCGCCCTGTTCGGCAAGGGTGACCATGCCGTTGCGCGTGGCCGATTCGAACGCGGGGTGGCCTGCGTCTGGCGTGACGCACAGCTCCACCGGCCCGACGTCAGCCTCGAGCGCGTGTGCGATGGCGGCGTGCAGCATGCGTTCGGCGAGCCGTGCCGCGCCGTCGGCGCCGAGGGCGGCGATCAACCGCGTCTTCGCGTGGCCGGGGCGCGGCGCCTTCGCGAACACGATCACCGCACACCGAGCCGCGCTCATTCGTACAGCTTGGCTAGCCGCTCGGGCGGCGTGCCGCGCCGGTAGAGCCAGCGCAGCCGCCACATCAGCGCGACCGTGCGCCAGACGCCGTCGCGTTCCCAGCGGCGGCCCGACGTGGACACCCGCTGGAGCAGGCAGACCGGGGCCGACCAGCGACGCAGGCGCAGGCACAGTTCGATGTCTTCCATCAGCGGCTGCTCTGGAAACCTGCCGGCGCGCACGAACGCCGATCGCCGCACGAAGATCGCCTGGTCGCCGGTGGCGATGCCGCTGGCGCGCGAGCGCAGGTTCATCAGCCGGGACACGACCTTCAGCAGCGGCGGCCTGCCTTCGATGCGCACGTCGAAGCGGCCCCAGTGCGCACGCGGGTCGACCAGCGCGGTCTCGATCGCCTGCAGCGCATCGTCGGGAAGCCGCGTGTCGGCGTGCAGGAACAGCAGTGTCTCGGCCCGGGCCTGCGCGGCGCCGGCGTTCATCTGTCGTGCGCGTCCGCGTGCGGAGCGCAGCACGCGGTCGGCCAGCGGCCCGGCCAGCGCGGCGGTGGCGTCGCTGCTGCCGCCATCGACGACGATCACTTCGACGCCACGCCGCCTCAGCGGCTGCAGCGGCTGCAGGCTTGCTGCGATCTGCGCGGCCTCGTCGAGCGCCGGCACCACGATGGTCAGGCGCGGGGTCATTGCGAGGCGCGGCGTCACGCCGCGAGCAGCGCGCCGCCGCAGCTGCTGCCCTGGCCGGCCGTGCAGCCGTAGCAATGGTCTGCCACCCGGATCGCGCCGCCGTCGACGCCGCCGCGAAGAAGATCCCTCAGGTACGCTCGTGGCCGCTCGTGCAGCCGCATCGGCAGGCCGAGCATCTGGTTGAAGTCGCAATCGAAGAGGGCGCCGGTCCAGTCGACGCTGATCAGGCTGGTGCACATCACGGTGTCGAGATTCTCGGCGCGAAACGAGCGCTTGAGCAGCGCCATGTAGGGCTGGAACTGGCCCTTGCTGATGAGCGTGCTGCCGAAGCGATTGATCGGCATGTTGGCCAGCGCGTACAGATTGTTGAAGTACACACCGAAATTCGCCGCCAGTTCGCGCCGGTAGTCGGCCTGCAGTTGCTGTTGCTCGGGCGGCAGCGACGGCCCCTGCGGGTTGTAGACCAGGTTCAATTCGAGGCCCGAGCCGGCTTGTGCGTAGCCGAGCGCGTTGAGCTTGCGCAGCGCGGCGATGCTCTTGTCGAACACGCCGTCGCCGCGCTGGCGATCGACGCGCTCGAGCGAGTAGCACGGCAGCGACGCCACGATGTCGACGCGCTGCGCGGCGAGGAACTCGGCCAGGTCGTGCTGAGCCGGATCGAACAGGATCGTCAGGTTGCAGCGGTCGATCACCTGCACCCCGAGCGCGCGCGCGCCGCGCACGAGGCGGCGGAAGTGCGGGTTCAGCTCCGGCGCACCGCCGGTGATGTCGAGCGTGCGCGGCGCGCGCACGCGCAGCACCTCGAGCACCAGGTCGACCACGTCGGCGGGCATCTCCTCGGTGCGGTTCGGGCCGGCGTTGACGTGACAGTGCAGACAACTCTGATTGCAGCGGTAGCCGAGGTTGACCTGCAGCGTCTCCAGGCGCCGGCGCCGCAGCGGCGGGAAATCGGTCTTGGTCAACAGCGGCAAGGTGGCGTGCATCGTGGCTCTCCGGGCGATCGGCATGAGTCGGCCCCGCCTATGCGCACATTACGCGCGACGGATCAACCCGGCCGCGGCAGGGCCATCAGGCCGATCCAGGCGGCGGCAACTCGATCGGCGCAGCGGGCTTCCACCCTTTGCGGCGGTGCTCGGCCGTCACGTAGGTGCGGATGCCGCCGCGCACGAACCAGTCGGCGGCCAGGCGAATGAAGCGCGGGCGAATCGCACGCACGAGGTCGTCGACGATCGCGTTGGTCACCTTCTCGTGGAACGCGCCCTCGTCGCGGTAGCTCCAGAAGTACAGCTTCAGGCTCTTCAACTCGACGCACAGCTTGTCGGGCACATACTCGATCTGGAAGTGCGCGAAGTCGGGCTGTCCGGTCAGCGGGCACAGGCAGGTGAACTCTGGCACGTCGAAGCGGATCACGTAGTCGCGCTCGGGCGCCGGGTTGGCGAACACCTGCAGCTGCCTGCTCGGTGCGCTCGGCGCCACCGCGGGTTTGGAGCGCTCGCGTGCGCGCGGCGCGCGCTCGTTCGATCGGGCCATGGGCGGGTCGTTGCGAAGGGGCGCGATGGTATCATCCGCGCGCCCTCGACAGCACGGGGCAACAGGCTTCGAGCACAGCACCCAACGGCGGCACTAGATGGCTGCCGTTTTCACATCAGGGCCGTTTCGCCGCTCCCTTCTCAATGCGCCTGAACCAGATCAAGCTCTCGGGCTTCAAGTCGTTCGCAGAACCCACCACGTTGCAGTTGCCCGGTCAGCGCGTCGGCGTCGTCGGCCCCAACGGTTGCGGCAAGTCCAACGTCATCGACGCCGTGCGCTGGGTGCTCGGCGAGAGCAAGGCCAGCGAGCTGCGCGGCGAGTCGATGCAGGACGTCATCTTCAACGGCTCGGGGCAGCGCAAGCCCGCCGGCCGCGCCAGCGTCGAGCTGGTGTTCAGCAACGAGGACGCTCGCGCCGGCGGCCAGTGGAACAGCTTCGCCGAGATCGCCGTCAAGCGCGTGCTGACTCGCGACGGCACGTCGAGCTACTACATCAACAACCAGCCGGTGCGCCGCCGCGACGTGCAGGACGTGTTTCTCGGCACCGGGCTGGGCCCGCGCGCCTACGCGATCATCGGTCAGGGCACGATCAGCCGCATCATCGAGAGCAAGCCCGAGGAGCTGCGGCTGTTCCTCGAGGAGGCCGCCGGCGTCTCCAAGTACAAGGAGCGCCGCCGCGAGACCGAGAGCCGGCTCAAGGACACGCGCGAGAACCTGACGCGGGTCGAAGACATCCTGCGCGAGCTGAACGCCAACCTCGAGAAGCTCGAGGCGCAGGCCGAGGTCGCCACCACCTATCGCAGGCTGCTCGACGAGCAGACGCTGAAGCAGCACCAGCTATGGTGGCTCAAGCACCGCGACGCCGCCAAGGAGGAAGAGCGCGTCAAGCGTGCTGTCGAGGAGGCGCACACCGCATTGCAGGCGCGCGTGGCCGAGTTGCGCCGCGTCGAGACCGAGCTGGAGGCGATCCGCCAGGGCCACTATGCCGCCGGCGACGCGCTGCACTCGGCGCAGGGCGAACTGGCCGACGCGTCGCTCGACGTGAGCCGGCTCGAAGAGCGCATCCGCTACGTGGTCGAGGGCAGGCAGCGCGTGCAGCAGCGCATCGCCGAGCTGGACGCGCAGAACGCGCAGTGGGACCAGCGCCGCGCCGCCGACGACGCCGAGCTGCAGCGCCTGGCCGGGCAGATCGAACAGGCCGGGAACGCAGCGGTGGCGCAGGCGCAGCAGGCGCAATCGCACGCTGCCACGCTGCCGGCGCTGGAAGACCAGGTGCGTCAGGCCTCGCATCGCGCCGATACGCAGCGCGAGGCGGTCAACGCGGTGCAGCAGCGCATCCAGCTGCTGGCTGCCGACTCGCGCAACCTGCAGGAGCAGGTGGGCGCGCTGCGGGCGCGTCGCGAACGGCTGGGCGCCGAGGCGCAGGACCTGCAAGCGCCCGACCCGCAGCGACTGGGCGACTTCCAGCGCCAGGTGCCGCTGCTGGAGCAGAGGCACCGCGGCGCCGAGGCGCGGCTGCACGAACTGCAGGAGCAGATGCCGACGCTCGACGAACGCCGGCGCGCGCAGCACGACGAGGTCAATCGACAGCGCGCGAAGCTCAGCGACCTCGCGGCGCGCATGGCCGCGCTGCGCGCGCTGCAGGAGAAGATCCAGACCGAAGGCAAGCTCAAGCCGTGGCTGGCCAAGCATGGCCTCGACAGCCTGCAGGGGCTGTGGACGCAAGTGCACATCGAGCCCGGCTGGGAGACCGCGCTCGAATCGGCGCTGCGCGAACGGCTCAATGCGCTGCAGGTCGGCCGCATCGACACGCTGCGCGCTTTCGCGGCCGACCCGCCGCCGGCGCGCCTGGCGTTCTACACGCTGCCGCAGGCGACGGCGCCCGACACCCACCGCACGCTGCCGCGCCTGGCCGACCTGCTGCGGCTCGGCGACGCCGGGCTGCAGGCGCTGTTCAGCGACTGGCTCGAGGGCGTCTACACCGCCGCCAGCCTCGACGACGCACTGGCGCAGCGCGGCAGGCTGACGCACGGCGAGGTGATTCTCACGCGCGAGGGCCATGCGGTCAGCGCGCACGCGGTGGCCTTCCATGCGCCTGATTCCGAGCACGACGGCCTGCTCGCCCGCGCGCAGGAGATCGAGAACCTGCAGCGCCAATTGCGCGCGCAGACGCTGATCGCCGAGGAGGCCAAGACGGCCCTGGTGCGGCTCGAGGCCAGTTACACCGATGCCGGCCAGCAACTGGTCGCCTTGCGTCGCGAGGCGATGGAGACGCAGGCCGCCGCGCATCAGTCGCAGGTGGAGTTGCTGCGGCTGACGCAGCATGCCGAGGCGGCCGCGACGCGGCGCGCACAGCTCGACGCCGAGCTGGCCGAGATCGACGGCCAGTTGCGCTCGCTCGACGAGCGCCAGAGTGGCAGCCAGAGCGCGTTCGAACAGCTCGATGCGCAACTCGCCGACGCGCAGCAGCACCACGCCGACCTCGAAGAGGGCACCCTCGCCGCCGAGCGCGAGCTGTCCGAGGCACGCGAGGCGCTGCGCGCGCTCGAGCGCCAGGCGCAGGAGGCGCAGTTCGAGGCGCGCACGCTGGCGGCTCGGCGCGCCGAGCTGCAGCGTGCGCTCGAAACCGCGGCCGAGCAGGTGGCCAGCAACCAGCGAGCCGGCGAGCAACTGGCGCTCGAGCTCGGCGCGCTCGACGACAGCGCCGCCCAGGCCGGGCTGCACAGCGCGCTGGCGCTCAAGCTCGACCGCGAACAACTGCTGGCCGCGAGGCGCAGCGAATACGACGACCTGAGCGCGAAGCTGAAGGCGCACGACGAGCAGCGGCTGACGATCGAGCACAGTCTCGAGCCGCTGCGCGATCGGATCACCAGGCTGCAGCTCGAGGAGCAGGCGGCGCAGCTCGGCGGCGCGCAGTACTTCGAGCAGCTGCAGCAGGCGCAGGTCGATCTGGAGGCGTTGGGCGCCGGCATCGCAGAAGGCGGCGTGAGGCTGTCGGGCCTGCAGACGCAGATCGACAACCTCGGCCGCGAGGTGGCTGCGCTCGGCGCGGTGAACCTGGCTGCGCTCGAGGAGCTGACGTCGTCGCGCGAGCGCAAGCAGTTTCTCGATGCGCAGAACGCCGACTTGCAGGAATCGATCACCACCCTGGAGGACGCGATCCGCAAGATCGACCTCGAGACGCGCGAGCTGCTGCAGCAGACCTTCGACCAGGTCAACCTGCACTTCGGCCGCATGTTCCCCACGCTGTTCGGCGGCGGCACCGCGCGCTTGGTGATGACCGGCGACGAGATCCTCGACGCCGGCGTGCAGGTGATGGCCCAGCCGCCGGGCAAGCGCAACTCGACGATCCACCTGCTGTCCGGCGGCGAGAAGGCGCTGACCGCGATCGCGCTGGTGTTCGCGATCTTCCAGCTCAACCCGGCGCCGTTCTGCCTGCTCGACGAGGTGGATGCGCCGCTGGACGACGCCAACACCGAGCGCTACTGCGCGCTGGTCAGCGAGATGAGCCGGCAGACCCAGTTCCTCTACATCTCGCACAACAAGATCGCGATGGAGATGGCCGAGCAGCTGATCGGCGTGACGATGCAGGAGCAGGGCGTCTCGCGCGTGGTGGCGGTCGACATGGACGCGGCGGTCAGTCTGGCAGAAGCCGCGTGACCTTGACCGCTGCGCTCGCCATCGTTGCCGGCCTGGTGCTGGCGGCGGTGGTGGCGCACGGGGCCTGGAACGCGCGGCGCGCCGGCCCGCGCCAGGCGCAGACGATGCAACCAGTCGAGCGCATGGAGCCGGTGCTGAACCCGCCGCTGGTGCCCGACGCAACGCGCGACGAGGCACCCATCCTGGCGGTACCGGGCGCAGCGCCGCGGCAAGGCCCGCGCATCGACGCCCTGATCGACGCCATCGTGCCGCTGCGGCTCGAAGCGCCGGTCAGCGGCGAATACGTGCTCGCTCACGCACCGTCGACGCGGCGCGCCGGCAGCAAGCCCTTTCTGCTCGAAGGCCTCGATGCCGACAGCGGCCAGTGGGAGCCCATCGCGCTCGGCCGTCGCTACAGCGAGCTGCAGGCCGGTGTGCAACTCGCCAATCGCAGCGGCGCGCTCAATGAGATCGAGTACTCCGAGTTCGCGCAGCTGATGCAGACCCTCGCCGACCACTTCGGGGCGCTGATCGAACTGCCCGACATGCTGGAGGTCGCGGCGCGCGCCAAGGAACTCGACACCTTCGCCGGTGCGCACGACGCGCAGCTCACCGTCACGCTGCGCGCCAACGGCGTGGCCTGGTCGCCCGGCTACCTGCAGCAGGTGGCCGGCCGCCACGGCTTCGTGCCGGGCGCAGTGTCGGGCCGGCTGGTGCTGCCTTCGGGCGAGGATCAGCACGGCCCGGCGCTGCTGACCCTGAGCTACGACGCGCGCGCCGCGCTCGCCGACGAGCCCGAACTCGCCGCGGTGCGCGAGGCGACGTTGTCGCTCGACGTGCCGCAGACACCCGAGAGGGTCGAGCCGTTCGCCGAGTGGCAGCAAGCGGCGCGCGATCTGGCCGACGACATGGGCGCGGCGCTGGTCGACGACCAGGGCCACGCGGTGACGCTGCACGCGTTCAACGCGATCGGCCAGGAGCTGCAGCAGTTGTATCGTGCGCTCGAAGCGCGCGATCTCGCCGCGGGGTCGGCGTCGGCGCGCCGGTTGTTCAGTTGATGGAGCCAACCGGACCATGACACTGCGAGTTCTCGACGAGCAAGCGGCGCGCGCGGCCGCGGCGCTGTGCGAGGCGATCGTTCCCGGGTCGGCGCGGGTCGGCCCGGTGGTCTGCGTGACGAGCACGGCCCGCTGTGGGGCCGGCGGCTGGTCGAGGCGGTGCGCCTCTATCGACGCTACGCCGGCGTGCTGGCGATGATCAACGACGAGAACAACGCGTCGGTCGGCCTCGACGCGCAAGGTGCCGAGCGGATCGAGGTCAACCTGAATTCGCGCGAGCACGGTCGCATCGACGCCGCGCTGTGCTTCAGCCGCGACGTGCTGCTCGCCGCCGGCGC
>DASURM010000407.1:0-4488 GCA_036280035.1 Burkholderiaceae bacterium
TGCCCTTGGCCGCCCAGTCGCGCGAGCTGCCGGTGCCGTACTCCTCGCCGGCGAAGATCACGGTCGGCGTGCCTTCGGCCATGTAGCGCATCGCGGCGTCGTAGATGAACATCTTCTCGCCGCTGGGTTGATGCAGCGTGACCCCGCCTTCCTCGCGCGAGCCGTCGGCCTTGGGCGGGATCATCAGGTTCTTGATGCGCACGTTGGCGAAGGTGCCGCGCATCATCACGTCGTGGTTGCCGCGGCGCGAGCCGTAGCTGTTGAAGTCGGCCTTCGCGACGCCGTTCCCGACCAGGTACTGACCGGCCGGCGAAGCCTCCTTGATCGAACCGGCCGGCGAGATGTGGTCGGTGGTGATCGAGTCGCCGAACAGCGCCATGATGCGTGCGCCGCGCACGCCGTGCCCGCCGGCGGGCTGCGCCGGCGGCTGCGGCGTGAAGCCGTCGAAGAACGGCGGCCGCGCGATGTAGGTGCTGCTCGGCCAGTCGTACACCTGGCCCGTGACGCCCTTGATCTGCCCCCACAGCTCGCCGGGCTCGCTCTTGACCTTGCCGTAGTTGGCCTGGAACGCCTTGGGGTTCATCGCGAACTTCAGCAGCGCGTGCACCTCGTCGCTGGTGGGCCAGATGTCGCCCAGGTAGACGTTGCGGCCGTTCGTGCCCTTGCCGACGGGCTCGGTCATCAGGTCGCGCAGCACGGTGCCGGCGATCGCGTAGGCCACCACCAGCGGCGGGCTGGCGAGGAAGTTGGCCTTCAGATTCGGGTGGATTCGCGCCTCGAAGTTGCGGTTGCCCGACAGCACCGCCGCGCACACGAGATCCTTCTCGACGATCAGCCGGTTGAACTCGGGGGCGAGGTCGCCGGCGTTGCCGATGCAGGTGGTGCAGCCGTAGGCGGCCAGCCCGAAGCCGAGCTGCTCCAGGTACGGCAACAACCCCGCCTTGGTGAGGTACTCGGTGACGATGCGCGAGCCCGGCGCGAGCGAGGTCTTCACCTGTGGCGCCACCTTCAGCCCCGCCTGCACGGCCTTCTTCGCCAGCAGGCCGGCGGCCAGCAGCACGCCAGGGTTGCTGGTGTTGGTGCAACTGGTGATGGCGGCGATCAGCACGTCGCCGTTGCCGATCGTGAGGCCCGGCGCGGGCGCGTGGCCGCCGGCGCTTGGGTGCGTGGCGTCGCGCGTCGCGCGGTTGGCCGTCATCTCGACGAGGTCGCGCGGCGCGCCCGGGGTGGGTGCCGGGCCGTCGCCGGCCGGTGCACCGTTGGGCGACACCGGGTAGCGCACGCCCAGCTTGTCGGGGCTCTGGTTGAAGCCGTTCTCGGCCACCGGCTTGGAGAACAGCGACTTGAACTGCTTGGCGAGGTGCGTGATCTCGATGCGATCCTGCGGGCGCTTGGGGCCGGCCAGGCTCGGCGCGACGGTGGCGAGGTCGAGCTTGACGACGCTCGAGTAGTCGATCGCGCCGGCGCGCGGGATGCCGAACAGCCCCTGCGCCTTGAAGTACGACTCGAACGCCGCGATCTCGTCGGCACTGCGGCCGGTGCCCTTGAAGTACTCGATCGTGCGCGCATCGACCGGGAAGAAGCCCATGGTCGCACCGTACTCGGGCGCCATGTTGCCGATGGTGGCGCGGTCGGGAACCGCCAGGCTCTCGGTGCCTTCGCCGAAGAACTCGACGAACTTGCCCACCACCTTGTGCTTGCGCAGCAGCTCGGTCACGGTGAGCACGAGGTCGGTGGCGGTCACGCCTTCGCGCAGGCGGCCGGTCAGCTCCATGCCCACCACGTCGGGCGTCAGGAAGTACACCGGTTGCCCCAGCATCGCGGCCTCGGCCTCGATGCCGCCGACGCCCCAGGCCACCACGCCGATGCCGTTGATCATCGTGGTGTGGCTGTCGGTGCCCACCAGCGAGTCGGGGTAGACCACGCCGTCGGCCGTCTTGTGCACGCCGCGCGCGAGGTACTCGAGATTGACCTGGTGCACGATGCCGAAGCCCGGGGGCACGACGCCGAAGGTGTCGAACGCCTGCATGCCCCACTTCATGAACTCGTAGCGCTCGCGGTTGCGCTGGAACTCGAGCTTCATGTTGAGTTCGAGCGCGTTCTTGGTGGCGTAGTGGTCGATCATCACCGAGTGGTCGACCACCAGGTCCACCGGCACCAGCGGCTCGATCAGCTTGGGGTCGCGGCCGGCGTCGGCCGCAGCGTTGCGCATCGCCGCCAGGTCGGCCAGCAGCGGCACGCCGGTGAAATCCTGCAGCACGACGCGCGCCACGACGAACGGGATCTCGTCGACGCGCTCGGCGTTGGGCCGCCAGTTGGCGAGCTGGCGCACGTGTTGCTCGGTGACCTTCTCGCCGTCGCAGTGGCGCAGCACCGCCTCCAGCACGATGCGCAGCGACACCGGCAGGCGGTTGATGTTGGGGAACTGCTTGGCGAGTTCGGGCAGCGAATGCAAGCGGCCGGCGGCGAAGGGCTTCAGCGTGTGGGCGTAGGGGTGGGGCATGAGAAAACCTGCTTCGGTGTTGGGGTGGGAGGGCGGGGTCGAACTCAGGGCGCCTTCGGCACGATGAGCTTGAGCCCCTTGAAGTAGTCGCGAAAGAAACCGGCATCGCGCGTGATCAGCGCGCGGCACTGCATCAACGCATGCGCGCCGATCAGGAAATCGGGCACCGAACGCGGCACCTCGGCCGCCTGCGATGCGCGCAGCCGCTCCTTGTAGCGGCGCTGCATCTCGCCGGCGCGCACCGCGGAGCGCAGGTCGAGCGCTGCGAAGCCGATGCCCGAGTCGTCGAGCGCGTCCATCAGGATCGAGCCGCTGCCCAGCCCGGCGACGACCTCGCCGATCACGACGTCGCAGGCGACCACCGGGCCCTGGATCAACGCCGCGCGCACCGCGTCTTCGGCGGCATCGGCGCGCGCGTCGCCGCCGATGAGGTCGATCAGCACGGAGCTGTCGATGGCGATCACTTCGTCTGCCGGCTGCGGCGCGTCTTTGCGGGCGGCGGGTAGGGGTCGCCCGGGGCGCGGCCGCGCAGCTCGCGCATCACGTCGTCGGTGGTCTTGCCCGGCGGCAGCTTGATCAGGCCGCGCAGCCGCGACAGCGCGTCGCTCACGTCCTTGCGCAGGATGATGCGGCCGCCGTCGAGCTCGACCTTGAGCTTCATGCCCTTGGTCAGCCCGAGCGCATCGCGCACCGCCTTGGGCAGGGTGATCTGGCCGCGTTCGGCGACGGTGGCTTCCATGGCGATGCCTGCACGATTCGGTATGTATGAATGATACATACCGAATCGCTCCTACGCAACCGCGCGGGCGGCCGCGCTGAGGCTTCAGCGGGTCGCCGGCAGGTAGCGCACCGCGAGCACCCCGGCGATGCGCCCGATGTCGGCCAGCACCGCCGCGCTCACCGCGCTGTCGACGTCGACCAGCGTGTAGGCCATCTCGCCGCGCGACTTGTTGACCATGGTGTGGATGTTGAGCCCGGCGCGCGCCATCGCGGTGGAGATCTGGCCCACCATGTTCGGCACGTTGGCGTTGGCGATCGCCACGCGGTAGGCCGATTCGCGCGCCATCGTCACGGTGGGGAAGTTGACCGCGTTGACGACGTTGCCGTGCTCCAGGTAGTCGCGCAGCTGGTCGACCACCATCACAGCGCAGTTCTCCTCGGCCTCGCGGGTGCTGGCGCCCAGGTGCGGCAGCGCGATGACGCCGGCGTGGCGCAGCAGCGCCGCGCCGGGGAAGTCGGTGACGTAGGCGGCCAGCCGCTTGCCGTCGAGCGCGTTGCGCACCGCGGTCTCGTCGACCACGCCGTCGCGCGAGAAGTTGAGCAGCACCGCGTCGGACCGCGCGAGGCCGAGGTTCGAGGCGTTCACCAGCTCGCGCGTGGCGGCCACCAGCGGCACGTGCAGCGTCACGAAGTGCGCCGCCTTCAGCACCTCGGCCACGCTGCTGGCGCGCTTGACCTGCGACGGCAGGCTCCAGGCGGCGTCGACGGTGATCTCGGGGTCGAAGCCGAGCACCTGCATGCCGAGCTTGACGCCCGCGTCGGCCACCAGGCAGCCGATCTTGCCCAGGCCGATCACGCCCAGCGTGCGGCCGCTCAGCTCGATGCCGGCGAAGTTCTTCTTGCCGCCTTCGACCCGGGTGTCGAGGTCGGCGGCGTTGGGGTCGAGCGCGTCGACGAAGCGCAGCGCGGGTGCCAGATGGCGCGCCGCCATCAGCATGCCGGCCAGCACCAGCTCCTTCACCGCGTTGGCGTTGGCGCCCGGCGCGTTGAACACCGGCACGCCGCGCGCGCTCATCGCGTCGACCGGGATGTTGTTGGTGCCGGCGCCGGCGCGCGCGATCGCCAGCACGCTGCGTGGGATCTCGGTCTTGTGCAGGTCAGCCGAGCGCAGCAGCAGCGCGTCGGGCTCGGCCACGTCGGCGCCGACGCGGTAGCGCTCGGCCGGCAGCCGCGCCAGGCCACCCTGCGAGATGCTGTTGAGCACC
>DASURM010000408.1:0-2396 GCA_036280035.1 Burkholderiaceae bacterium
CCTTCTTGCCGCAACTCATCAGGACCACCGTGGCCGCCAGGGCCACTGCCGTCAGAACCGGTCTCCTATCCATCACTGCTCCTCGTCTGGTTTGAATTCCCTGCGGTCCATGCCACCGCGCGGTGATCGTGTGTTCGAAACAAAACGAAGTCAATCGGCGAAACGCCCGATCAAACCGCGCCCAAACGAACGGCCGCCCTGCCTGCGCCGGCGTGCTCGTCGAGCCACCGCGCCACTGCCGCGCGTTGGGCGGCGCTGTAGTGCAGCCCCAACTTGCTGCGGCGCCACAACACATCGTCGGCCTCGCGCGCCCATTCGCGGCGGCACAGGTAGCGCAGCTCGGCCTCGTGCAGACCGGGCGCCACCTCGGCGCCGAGCCCGGCGGGGTCGTCGAGCAGGCGCTGCACCAGCGAGCCGTAGCTGCGCGACCAGCGGCGGCACAGCGCGGGCGACAGGTCGGGCCTTCGCAGCGACAGCGTGTGCTCGAACAGGGCGATGTCGGTGTCGGGCCGGCCGCTGGGGGCGATCCACGCCGACAGGTCGCCGCCGGGCAGCAGCGCGCCCTCGGTCCACGGTGCAGCCTGCACCTGCAGCGCGCTGCACAACTGGTTGGCCGCCTCCTCGGCGAGCTTGCGGAAGGTGGTGATCTTGCCGCCCCATACCGACAACAGCGGCGCCGGGGCCGCGGTCAGCTCGAGCTGGTAGTCGCGCGTCAGCTCCGACGGGTCGCCGCTCTCTTCGTCGAGCAGTGGCCGCACCCCCGAGTAGCTCCACACCACGGCCGACGGCTGCACCTCGCGCGCCAGATAGCGGCTGGCCTGCTCGCACAGGTAGGCCACCTCGTGCGCGTCGGCCCGCGCGTCGCCGGGGTCGCCGTGGCATTCGACGTCGGTGGTGCCGATCAGCGTGAACTCGCCCTCGTAGGGGATGGCGAAGATGATGCGGTGGTCGGCGTTCTGGAACAGGTAGGCGTGGTCGTGCTCGAACAGCCTGGGCACCACGATGTGGCTGCCCTTGACCAGGCGCAGCGCCTGCGCGCGCGGCGTGCCGAGCTGCTGGTGCAGGAAGCTCGCCGCCCAGGGGCCGGTGGCGTTGACCAGTGCGCGCGCGCGCACGCTGCGCGTAGCCCCGTCGGTGCTGCGCAACTCGACCCGCCAGCGGCCGGCGTCGACCCGCGCGTGCTCGCAACGCCAGCGCGTCAGCACGCAAGCGCCGCGCTCGCTGGCGTCGAGCGCGCACAGCACCACCAGCCGCGCGTCGTCGACCCGGCCGTCGGAGTAGACGAAGCCGCGCTTGAACTGCGGCTTGAGCGCGGCGCCGGCCGGATGCCGGGCGAGGTTGACCGCGCGCGAATCCGGGAGCCACTCGCGGCGCGCCAGGTGGTCGTAGAGGAATAGGCCGATGCGGATCATCCACACCGGGCGCATCGCCGGGTCGTGCGGCATCACGAAGCGCAGCGGCGACATGATGTGCGGCGCACTGCGCAGCAGCACCTCGCGCTCGGCCAGCGCCTTGCGCACCAGCGAGAACTCGTAGTACTCGAGGTAGCGCAGGCCGCCGTGGATCAGCTTGGTCGACGACGACGAGGTGTGCGCCGCCAGGTCGTGCTGCTCGGCGAGCAGCACCGACAGCGCGCGCCCGGCGAGGTCGCGCGCGATGCCCGCGCCGTTGACGCCGCCGCCCACCACCAGCATGTCGACCGTGGTCATGTCCGGATCAGACTCGTTCATCCGACGGATGCGATCACCTGGCGCGGACCCGCTTCGCCGCTGCCTTCTTGGGTGCCGTCGGCGGGGCGGCCTTCTGCTCGCCTTTCGGACGGAGGCCATAATTCCTGAACTTCTCCACGACGTGGCCGATCTCGCTGGCCGAGAGAATCTGCGGCTTACCGATGGCCAGCGTCAGGTAATACTGCTTGGCTAGCGTCTCCAGCTCGACCGCCAGCCACATGGCGCGCTTCAGATTGACCCCGGTGGCGATCATGCCGTGATTGGCGAGCAGACAGCAGGTGCGCCCCTCCAACGCCTCCAGCGCGTTCTGCGACAGCTCCTTGGTGCCGTAGGTGGCGTAGGGGGCGACGCGGACCGACGGGCCGCCGGCCGCCGCGATCATGTAATGGACCGCCGGAATCTTCTTGCCGCAGATGGCGAGCGTCGTGGCGTAGGTGCTGTGGGTGTGGACCACCGAGCCGACCTCGGGCCGCGCCTGCATGATGTCGAGATGGAAACGCCATTCCGAGGACGGCACGTTGTCGCCCTGGTAGCTGCCGTAGTCGCCGGTCAGCGTCATCGGCACGATGTCCTTCGGCGCCATCTCCTCATACGGCATGCCGGAGGGAGTGATCAGCATATTGTCGCCGTAGCGGGCGCTGATGTTGCCGGAAGTGCCCTGGTTGA
>DASURM010000409.1:0-25698 GCA_036280035.1 Burkholderiaceae bacterium
CAACTCGAGCTTGAAGCGGGCGATGAACTCGAGCACAGGGACGGGCTGGTCGACCGCCAGCGCAATGACCTGCCAGCCTTGGGCGGCATGTTCGCGCGCGAACCGCTGCAGCGCCGGCAACTCGCGCACGCACGGCGCACACCATGTGGCCCAGAAGTTGATGACCAGCGGCTTGCCGCGATAGTCGGCCATCGCCAACCTACCGCCTTCGGGGCGCTCGAAGTGCAGCGACCACAGCGCGTCTGCTGCATGCGCATTGAGTTCGCCCGCCCGATAGCGCCACCAGGCAACGGCGCCACCGGCGGCGGCCGCGGCGACGCCGACCGCCACGCCCACGATTGCGCGCCGTCGCAAAGGCCCGCTCACGGTGTGGCCCGCATCAGGCGCTGCAGCGCAAGCAGGTCGCCCCGCCAGCTGCGACCCCGGTTGTCGGGTCTGAGGCCGCCGCGCAGATCGTCGCGGTCGAGCACGTGCAGGAACAGCGAAACCCTCTCGTCGAGCTCTGTGCAAGGAACCTCGACGCGCAACAAGTCTGGCCCGTCCGGCTGGCCCACCGGATCGAAGCTGACGCGCCGGTCGAGCAAGCCGATCTCGGCAGCCTTCGGATCGTCGCAGTACAGCTCGATCTGGATCGCCGATCGCCGCGTGGCCGTGCCGCGCCAGACGGCGCCGGTCAGATGCGGCCTGAAATCCGCCAGCCGCTGCATCCAGGCCAACGCCAGGCGCCGCAGCGCATCAAGTTCGGCGGGCTGGGTGTCGGCCTGGAACAACGACAGGTACTCGCGCACCTCGTCCTCGACCGCCTCGTTGCTCGGCAGCTCGCTGCGGCGAACGCCCCGGCGTTCGAGTTCGCGCGCCGCCTTGCGCTTGGCGGCGCCGTATTCCAGGCCGTCGTCGACCACCAGGCGCGCCGCGGCCTGCGCCAACGTCTGCGGGATGCCGCTCATGGGCTCATTCTAGGAAGCGCGGAGGCAGCCGCGCCTGCAGGCGTCATGGGTTCAGGGCAACTCGACGTCGTCCATGCGGGCTGCGATGGTGGCGCTGCGGCCGCTGACGTAAGGCGACCCCGGGTTGCGCTCGAAGCGCTTCGGGGCCGGTAACAGCACCGCCAGGTGGGCAGCGGCCGACGTGCCCAGCCGCGAGGCGTCCGCGTGGTAGTAGTGGCGTGCCGCGGCCTGCGCGCCGAAGATGCCTTCGCCCCATTCGACGCTGTTGAGGTAGATCTCCAGGATACGGCGCTTGTCGAGCAGGGCCTCGAGTGTCCAGGTGAGCATGATCTCCTGCGCCTTGCGCGGCAGCGTGCGCTCGCCGGACAGGAACAGGTTCTTGGCGAGTTGCTGCGTGATGGTGGAGCCGCCGACCAGCTTGACCGGTCGCGGCTTGGCGCCGGGTCGGACGGCACGGCGCTCGTGGATCGTCTGGGCCCGCTGGTTGCGCTCCCAGGCGCGCTCGATGGCGTCCCATTCGACGCCACTGTGTTCGACAAAGCCGGCGTCCTCGCTGGCGATCACCGCGCGCTTGAGCGTCTCGGCGATGTGGTCGGCGTCGACCCATTGCTGGCTCCAATGCACGGGCGCGTCGCGCCCGTGCGAGAGGCGCCACCATTCGCTGCGCTGGAAGGTGGTCGACTGCGGGTCAACCCAGCGCATCAGGGCCACCCGTGCCACGAAGTACAGCTGCAGGCTGACGAAGGCCACCAGCAGCAGCGCCAGAGCGCGCGCCAGGCTCCGCATCAGGCGGCCCCGCGGGCCAGCAGCTCGCGCAGCGCCCGCAGCACCGGCGCCGTCTGCGGCCTTACGCCGCGCCAGATGAAGAACGCTTCGGCGGCCTGCTCGACCAGCATGCCCAGGCCGTCGCGAGCCTGGGCTCCGGCCGCGCGCGCCCAGGCAAGGAACGGCTCGGCAGCCGCTCCGTACATGAGGTCGATCGCCAGCGAGTCGCGCTTCAGCACCGAACCCGGCACCGGGGAGGCGAGCCCTTGCATGCTGCTGGACGAGCTGTTGATCACCAGGTCGAACGGCCCGCCGCAGTCGGCCAGCCCACGCAGCACGAGCGGCAGGGCGCCGGCCAGCGGGCGGTGGCGCGCCAGGAGCGTTTCGGCGCTTTCGCGCCTGCGGTTGGCCACCACGATTTCGCGCGGGCCGGCTTCGATCAGCGGACCGAGCACGCCGGCGGCGGCGCCGCCCGCACCGACCAGCAGCACGCGCGCCCCGGCGACCTCGAAGCCGGCGTGCGACTCGATGTCGCGGATCAGGCCGATGCCGTCGGTGTTGTCGGCGAACCAGCCGCTGTCGTCGAAGCGCAGCAGGTTGGCCGCCTGCGCGAGCGCCGCGCGCGCGCTGACGCGTTGCGCCAGCGCCGGCACCTGCAGCTTGAACGGCACCGTGACGTTACAGCCGCGCGCCGGCCCCTTGCCTGCTACGGTCGAGGCTGCGAACGCGCGCACGCTGGCTGCGAAGCCATCGAGCGGGCACAGCAGGCGAGCGTACTCGAGCGCCTCGCCGGTCTGCTGCGCGAACGCGGCGTGTATGAACGGCGAGCGGCTGTGCGCCACAGGGTTGCCCAGCACCGCGTAGCGGTCGGGCCGTGCAACGGGATCGGCGCTCACTGCTGCGGCAGCGCGCTGAGCGGCGTCGTGGCAAGACCTTCTTCGCGCGTGAAGCGGAAGCGAGACGTGATCACGATCTGGTCGGCCTGGGTGCGCATCGCCTGCGTGAAAGGGCCGAACGGCGACGCCGCGTACACGATCGCGACCGCGCGGCGGTCGAGCACGCGCGAACTGGAGGGGTAGACGATGTCGGCCTCGACCACCCGGCCAACCGCGTCGACAGTGACGTTCATCGTCAGTTCGCCATAGAGCTTCCTGCCCTGGTACTCGGGGAAGTCGCGCGTGCCGCGATCCTCGATCTTGCGGCGCAGGTGATCGTAGTACGCGGCGTACACCTCCTCGCGCGTGGCCGGGCTGATGTAGCGCTTCTTCGGTCGCGCGTTCTCGTCGTTGATGCGCTTCTCGATCTCGGCCAGCAGCTTCAACAGTTGGCGGCGGCGCTCCTCCTGCTCGCGCTCCTGCGGGGTGCCCGATTCGCGTCTCGGATCGGGTGGTGGCAGCATCGCCACCTGGCGGCGCACCTGCGCCAGTAGCTGGTGCTGCTGCTCGACGAGCTGATCGACCTTGCGCCGCGACTCTAGCGGCGCATCGCCCAGCTCGACGGTAGCCGATGCCGGCAACGGCGTCGTGGCGCGGCCCTTTTCGGCTTCGCCGCCACCGGCCAGGTTGGCCTGCGCGATCGCCTGAGCCTTGGTCGGCGCCTCGAGCGAACGGGCGTTGACGAGGATCACCTCCAGCGGCGTGTCGCGAAACGCCCGCTCGAAGCGGGCCGGGTCGGCGATGCGAAAGGCGAGCAAGCCCCCGTGTGCGCCCAACGAAACGATCAACGCCCAATGCAGCGTGGTCAGTTGCTTCAGCGCCATGGTTTCAGGGGGCGACGGAGTCCGCCGCCGACTCGGCGGCGCCAGGGTCGCCCTCGACGTCGATCGCCAGCTGCAGCGCCAGCGGCTGTGCCGCCTCTTCGTCGTCGCTCGCCGCCGCGGCGCCCGCGCCCAGGCGCGCCAGCAGCGTGGCGTGTGCCTCCAGCGTCAGCGCGTCGAGCGACTGCAGTGCCACGCGCACGCGGGTGCCGCGCGGCAGCGACTCGCTGCCCGCGCAGCGCAGCACCAGCGGCAGCGTGTCGGCGCGCATCAGGCCATTGCCCAGGGTGGTGGCTTCGATCTCGCGCGTGCCGTGCTGCTGCAGCCAGCGCAGCGTCCAGTAGCGCTCGATGGTTTGCTGGAAGTCGTTGTACGCGCCGTAGGTCGCTTCGAACGACGTGATGATGGAGAACAGGCTGCCATCACGCGGCTTGAACGGGGCGGCGAGCGCGGCGGTGCGGCCATGGCGGGCGCAGGCGACGATCTGCCATTGATTGACCAGGTCCACGTAGCGCCGCAGCGGCGACGTCGCCCAAATGTACTGGCTGACCCCTAGGCCGGCGTGCGGCGCAGGCTTGGAGCCCATGCGAACTTTCACGCCCGGCGCCAGGCTGGCCTGGCTGCGGTAGACGCCCGGTACGTGATGCTCGGCCAGCCAGCCGCCCCAGTGGCTGTTGGCCAGGATCATCATCTCGGCGACGATCAGGTCCAGCGGCGCGCCGCGCACGCGGGGTGCGATCTGCACCGTTTCGTCGCCGCGCGGCTCGTCGTCCGCCTGGCCTTCGAGGCGGAACTGGTAGTCGGGCCGGGTGAACGTCTCGGGCTTGCCGCGCGCTCGTTCGCGCTCGGCCTTCAGGTGTATGGCCAGGCGAAACAGGAACGCCAACTCCGGGGCGTGGCGATAGCTTGCCGCCGCGTCGCCGCGCAGCGAGGCCTCGGTAATCACCTGGTCGAGCTGGTCGTGCCGCAGGTTGTCGGCGATGACGAGCCGCTCGATGCGGGTGTCGAACTGCGTCAGCGCGAGGCTCGCCTCGTCGACGCTGACGTACAGGCTGAGCGCCGGTGCGGCGTGGCCCGCACCGAGCGTGAAGCGTTCCACCACGGCCTCGGGCAGCATCGTGATCTTGTGGCCCGGCATGTACACGGTCGACAGGCGCTCGCGCGCCACGCGGTCGAGCGCCGAGTCCGGGGCGATCGCCAGCGCCGGCGCCGCGATGTGGATGCCCAGCGTCACGCTGCCTTGCCCGAGGCCGCGCACCGACAGCGCGTCGTCGATCTCGGTGGTGGCGCTGTCGTCGATCGAGAACGCCTGCGCGTCGGCCAGCGGCAGCTCGCCGGCCACCTCGGGCACCGCCGTCTCGGCAAAGCCGGTGCCGCGCGGAAACTGCTCGTACAGGAAGCGCCGCCAGTGGAACTGATACGGCGATTCGACCGCGCCGGCGGCGCGCAGCAACTCCAGCGGCGCGCGCTGGGCGCGCCGCGCCCCCGCCACCACCGCCTTGTACTCGGTGGCGTTCTTGTCCGGCTTGAACAGGATGCGGTAGAGCTGGGCGCGGATCGGCTCGGGGCAACGGCCGGCGATCAGCTCGTCGGCCCAGGCGGCGACCTGCGCGGCCTGCACACGCTTGCGCTCGATCGCGACGAGCGCGGCCTGCACGGTTTCGTGGCTGGCCTTGTGGAACACGCCCTTGCCGACCCGGCGAAAGTAGTGCGGCGCCTGGAACAGGCCGAGCAGCATCGCGGCCTGCTGCACCGGGCCGGCCTTGGCGCCGAAGTACTCGCGCGCCAGCTCGCCGAAGCCGAAATCGCCCTGCGGCGCGAACTCCCACGCCAGCGCCGGGTCGACCTCCGACGCCAGCGCCCGGGCCTCGTCGAGCAAGCGCGCCGGCTCGGGCGCGTCGAACTGCAGCAGCACGTGCGCCGCCTTGACCTTGACTCGACGCCCCGACTCCAGCTCGACCTGCAGCGAGGCGTCTGTTTGCGACATGACGCGGCCGGCGAGGAACTTGCCGGCGTCATCGAACAGGGCGTAGCTCACGACGCTGATTGTCCCATCGGCGATCGGCGCGACGGGTGGCTGGTCGCGTCCGGCTGGCAACGAATCGTCATCGCGGCCGAGCCGCGCACTCACGACGGGGTCGGTGCGAAGCCCAGGAAACGGAGCACGAACGGCATCTGCCGATCGAAAGCCGACAGCGCGTGGTCGCTGCCGTCGAGGAGCAGGATCTCAGCTCCCGCGTAGCGCGCCGCCATCTCGCGCCAGTCGAGCAACTCGTCGCCCTTGGCGATCACTGCGGCGTAGCGCTCGGGGTGCGCCAGGCACGGCGGGCGCAGGGCACGCAGTTCGTCGATGTACTGCGCCTCGAACTCGAAATGCACGCCCGGGTCGTGGTAGGCGGTCTGTTCGCCGACGTAGCCCACCAGGTCGCGCGCCGGATCGACGGCCGGATTGAGCACCACGGCGCGGCAGCCCAGGTGCTCGGCCACCGCGGTGGCGTAGAAGCCACCCAGCGAACTGCCCAGCGCTGCCATCGACGACACCGGCCAATCGCGGGTGCCGTCGACCATCAGTTGCCACGCGTCGCGCGGCGACGGCGGCAGCTGCGGGCACCACCAGGTCACGGTCGGCGCGTGCCGCTGCAGCCAGGCGTGCAGCATGCGCGCCTTGAACGACTGCGGCGACGAGCGAAAGCCATGCAGGTACAGGACATGGCTGGTTGCGGACACGCCGGGCCTCAGCGCCGCGCCTGCAGCGCGGCCAGCAGCTTGCCGTGGATGCCGCCGAAGCCGCCGTTGCTCATCACCAGCACATGGTCGCCCGGGCGCGCCGCGCGCATGACGTGCTCGACCAGCTTGTCGACGCTGCCGGCCACCACTGCCTGTGGGCCCATCGGCGCCAGCGCGGCGGCGGCATCCCAGCCGTAGTCGCCCTGCAGGCAGAACGCCAGGTCGGCCTCCTCGAGCGCCCACGGCAGGTGCGAATTCATCGTGCCGAGCTTCATCGTGTTCGATCGCGGCTCGAACACCGCGAGGATGCGCTGCGGTGCGACGCCCGGCAACGTGAGTTCGTGGTCGATCTTGCGCCGCAGGCCGGCGATCGTCGTGTGGATCGCCGTCGGGTGGTGCGCGAAGTCGTCGTACACCTTGACGCCCGCGGCCTCGCCGCGCAGCTCGAGGCGGCGGCGCACGTTCTCGAAGCGCGCCAGCGCCGCGGCGCCGGCGTCGGGGTCGACGCCCACGTGCTCGGCCGCCGCCAGCGCGGCCAGCGCGTTGAGCTGGTTGTGCTCGCCCAGCAGCGACCACTCGACGCGCGCGATCTTCAGACTGCCGCGCAGCACGTCGAAGGCATTGGGCTCGCCGCGCGCGCGCAGCGTGCCGGGCTCCTCCTTGCGCGCGCCGAAGCGCTGCACCTCGCTCCAGCAGCCGCGCTCGAGCACGCGCGCCAGCGAAGCCTCGCGCGCGTTGACGATCAGCCGCCCGGTTGAGGGCACCGTACGCACCAGGTGGTGGAACTGCGTCTCGATCGCCGCCAGGTCGGGGAAGATGTCGGCGTGGTCCATCTCCAGGTTGTTGAGGATCGCCGTGCGCGGCCGGTAGTGCACGAACTTGCTGCGCTTGTCGAAGAACGCGGTGTCGTACTCGTCGGCCTCGATCACGAAGCAGCGGCCCTCGCCGGCACGCGCCGAGATGCCGAAGTTCTGCGGCACGCCGCCCACCAGGAAACCGGGCTTCATGTCCGCGCACTCGAGGATCCACGCCAGCATCGAGGTGGTCGTGGTCTTGCCATGGGTGCCCGCCACCGCCAGCACGTGGCGCCCCTGCAGCACGTGCTCGGCCAGCCACTGCGGGCCGCTGGTGTACGCCGCTCCGGCGTCGAGCATCGCCTCGACCAGCGGGTTGCCGCGCGTCACCACGTTGCCGATCACGAACAGGTCGGGCGCGAGAGCGACTTGGTCGGCGCCGTAGCCCTCGATCAGCTCGATGCCGAGCGCGCGCAACTGGTCGCTCATCGGCGGGTAGACGTTGGCATCGCAGCCGGTGACGCGATGCCCCGCCTCGCGCGCGATCGCGGCCAGCCCTCCCATGAAGGTGCCGCAAATGCCGAGGATGTGGATGTGCATGGTGCGATTCTAGGGATGCACCGCCGCAAGCCAGGGAACACAATCGGACGCCTCAGGATGCCTCGGAACAGGGAGGGCACCATGGGTCGACGCAACAAACTAGCCGTCGCGGCGTTGTTTGCAAGCCTCGTCGCGGCTTCTTGCGGTGGGGGTGAAGAAGACGACGGCACGAGGCGCAGATTGCCGGAACCACCGCCGCAACCGGTGCCGGGAACACCGGCCAAGGGCCGCTTCGTCGACGCAGCGGTGCAGGGGCTGTCCTACACGTGCGGCGCTGCGAGCGGCCTCACCAGCGTCAGCGGCGAGTTCGACTTCCTCGTCGGCCAGAGGTGCAGCTTTGGTGTCGGTGGGATCGGGCTCGGCGCGGCCACCGCAGATTTGACGTTGACACCGGTGGCGCTGGTCCTCGGGGCGGTCGACGAGACCCACCCCACGGTCAACAACATGGCGCGGCTGCTGCTGTCGCTCGTCGGCGATGGCGATCCGGGCAACGGCATCGAGATCACCGACGACGTGCGAAACGCGCTGGCCGGCGCGACGTTGAACTTGGCGGCGACAACGTCGGCATTCGAGACGGCTGCACAAGCATTGCTGAGCACGGCGATGCCGGGGCGCACGTTGATCGACGCGGTACAGGCGGCAGCACACCTGAAAGCGACGCTCCTGACCCGATTCGACGGGCACTACGACTGCGGATACGTCGGCTCGGGCTCCGGGGCGATAACGGCGGACATCGACAGCGGTGTCATTGCAGGGTCGGGAACAGAAGACGAGAGTAGCGCCGCGTTCCAGGTCAGCGGCGCCCTTCAGTCGTCGGCTTCGGTGGCCATTGGCAGCTCCGCCAATTCGGGTGTCACATTCAGCGGCACGTTCTACGCATCGGGCGTCGGCAACGGAACCTACGCGGACTCGGCGGGCAGCGGAGTCTGGCAATGCGTGCGTGCTTGATCTGGCCGGCAAGGGCTACGCGGCGCGCTCGTCGCCGGCCTGACGCAGCGGCGACGCGTGTGGCACTAATCGGCGAGCGCCTCGCGCGCCGCGGTGGCAGTGGCCGCGATGTCGTCGTCGCTGTGCGCCGCGCTGACGAAGCCTGCTTCGTACAGCGCCGGCGCCAGGTAGACGCCGCGCGCCAGCATGGCGTGGAAGAAGCGGTTGAAGCGTTCCTTGTCGCTGGCCATCACCGCGCCGTAATGCTGCGGCAGGTGCTCGGCGAAGAAGAAGCCGAACATGCCGCCCTCGCTGTCGGCGCTGAACGCCACCCCGTGTTCGCGCGCGGCCGTGCTCAGCACATCGACGAGGCGGCGCGTCTTCGCCGTCAGCGCGTCGAAGAAACCTGGTCTGGCGATCTCACGCAGTGTGGCCAGACCGCAGGCGGTGGCCACCGGGTTGCCGCTCAGGGTGCCGGCCTGGTAGACAGGACCCAGCGGAGCGAGCTGCGACATGATGTCGCGCGTGGCGCCGAACGCGGCCAGCGGCATGCCGCCGCCGATCACCTTTCCGAACACGCTGATGTCGGGCCGGAAGCCGGGGATGACGCGCGCATAGAGGCTCTGCGCGCCGCCGAGCGCGACGCGAAAGCCGGTCATCACCTCGTCGAGCGTCAGCAGGGCGCCGTACTGCGTGCACAGTTCGCGCAGCCGGGTCATGAACGGCACCTGCGCGCGAACGAAGTTCATGTTGCCCGCGATCGGCTCGATGATCACGCACGCGAGTTCGCGCCCGTGCTGCGCGAACGCGGCCTCGAGTTGCACCAGGTTGTTGTACTCGAGCACGATGGTGTGCTGCACCACCTCGCCGGGCACGCCGGCGCTGGTGGGGTGGCCGAAAGTGGCCAGCCCCGACCCGGCCTTGACCAGCAGCGCATCGGCATGGCCGTGGTAGCAGCCTTCGAACTTGATCAGCTTGGCGCGCCCGGTCGCGCCGCGAGCGAGCCGGATCGCGCTCATCGCCGCCTCGGTGCCGCTGGACACCAGTCGCACCTGCTCGACGCCAGGCACCAGCCCGATGATCGCCTCGGCCAGTTCGATCTCCGCCTCGGTCGGTGCACCGAAGCTGAGGCCGCGCGACGCGGCGCGCTGCACGGCCTCGAGCACCGCCGGGTGGCCGTGCCCGAGGATCATCGGGCCCCACGAGCCGACGTAATCGATGTAGCGCCTGTCCTCGGCGTCCCACAGGTAGGCGCCCTGCGCGCGACTGATGAAGCGCGGCGTGCCGCCGACCGCGCGGAACGCGCGTACCGGCGAGTTGACGCCGCCCGGGATCACGCGCTGCGCGCGTTCGAACAAGGCGTGATTGCGATCGACCATCGAGTGTCCGCTAGTGAACCCGGCGTTGCGCCGGCTTGCCCTTGCCTTCCGGTGGGTCGCTACCTGGCTCGCTGGCCGGCACGGCGTCCGCTTCGCCACCTTCGGTGCCCTCTTGTGCCGGCGGCAGGGCCCAGAAGAAGCGATCGGGGATCACGCTGCCCATGCCGGGGCGAAAGCCGGCATCCAGGCTTTGGTCCATGAAGGCGAGGGCCTCGCCCACCGCGGCCTGCAACTCGTTGCCGGCGGCCAGCAGTGCCGCCAGCGCGGCCGACAGCGTGTCGCCGGCGCCGACGAAGGCGGTGTCGAACATCTCGAACTTCTCGCCGGTGAGCGCGCCCTGCGCCGACGCCAGCACGTTGTCGATGAACTGCTCGCTGCCCTTGGTCGGCAGCATGATGCCGGTGACGAGCACGAAGCGCGTGCCGTGCTCGGCAGCGGCCACCGCCAGCTCGCGCGCCGACGCCGGGCGATCGGACTCCCAATCGGGCAGCAGGAAGTCGGTCAGCGTCTTGTGGTTGCCCACCAGTACTTCGGTGGCCGGCAGGATCAACTCGCGAAACGACTCCATGTACTGCGCCGCCGCGTCGTCGTCGAGCCAGCCGAGGTTCGGAAGGTACGACACCAGCGGGATGTCGGGGTAGTCCGACAGCACTTCGGCCACTGCGCTGACGCCTTCGGCGCTGCCGAGGAAGCCGACCTTCCAGCCGGCGATGGTGATGTCTTCCAGCACCGTGCGAGCCTGCTCGGCGATCGCCTCCGGGTCGATGGCGTGCTGGTCGAACACCTCGGCGCTATCGCGCATCAGCAAGGAGGTGGTCACCGGCAGGCCGTGCGCCCCCATCGCCGCCAGAGTGGCCACGTCGCCAGCGATGCCCCCCGCCCCGCTGGGGTCGGCGGCATTGAAGGTCATCACGCAGCTCGGCGCGCCGTTGTCTTGCGCCGCGCCTTCGGCGGCGTCGCTCGGGCTGCTGCCCGTGGGCTCGGTGGCCATGAATTGAGTGCCGGTGCCCCCACGTCGGTCGATCTTCAGCACGAGGACCGACCTCTAGGGGATTGTGAAGAATGTTGCGTAGGTACCTACGCGCCTTTGGCTTTTCGCCAATACGGGTGGATACAATGATTCTCGATTGTAGTGAGCGATGCCGATCGACGTGAGCGAACCGCGCACCTGGATGTGCCTGATCTGCGGCTGGATCTACGACGAAGCCGCTGGCGATCCGGAGCACGGGGTGCCCCCCGGCACGCGATGGAGCGACGTGCCGATGAACTGGACCTGCCCTGAATGCGGCGCCCGCAAGGAAGACTTCGAGATGGTGCAGGTCTAGGCGCAGCGGCGACACCATCGGCCCTGATGTGCAGCGACCCAAGGAGAGTTCGTGGATAACGCAGTATCCGAGGGGGCACCCTCCGCAGCCAAGGTCCTCGTCATCGACGACAGCAACACGATCCGCCGCAGCGCCGAGATCTTTCTGCGCCAGGGCGGCTACGAAGTGGTGCTGGCCGAGGACGGCTTCGATGCACTGGCCAAGGTCAACGACCATGATCCGCAGCTCATCTTCTGCGACATCCTGATGCCGCGGCTCGACGGCTATCAGACGTGCGCGATCATCAAGCGCAATCCGCGCTTCGCGCACGTGCCCGTGATCATGTTGTCATCCAAGGACGGCCTGTTCGACAAGGCGCGCGGCCGCATGGTCGGATCCGAGGAATACCTGACAAAACCTTTCACGAAGGAACAACTGCTACGCGCCGTAGAGCAATTCAGCCGCTACGCTGAGAGAGGTACGCAAAGCGCGTGAGGGCGGTGCCGTCCGCAGGCAGCCGGCAGGAGACCGAGATGGCGATCAAGAAGGTGCTGTTGGTGGACGACTCGAAGACCGAGTTGCACCACCTGTCGGACATGCTGTCCAAGCGCGGCTACGCGGTGCGCACCGCCGAGAACGGCGAGGAGGCGATGCGCCGCCTGGCCGAGGACAAGCCCGATCTGATCCTGATGGACGTCGTGATGCCCGGGCAGAACGGCTTCCAGCTCACGCGCGCGATCACCCGCGACCCGGCGTTCGCCGACGTGCCAGTGATCATGTGCACCAGCAAGAACCAGGAGACCGACCGCGTCTGGGGCATGCGTCAGGGCGCACGCGATTACGTGGTCAAGCCGGTGGTGGCCGACGAGTTGATCGCCAAGATCAAGGCCTTCGACTGACGAGGCCCGCGAGGACGGCGACCCATGGCCAACAAGGAAGCCCTGCGAGAGCTGCAGACGCGCCTCGCCCAGCGCCTGCAGGTCGCGCGCAGCGAGCCCGCGGTGCACGCCTGGCTGGCGGTCGAATGTGCGGGCCAGGGCCTGTTGCTGCCGCTGGAGCAGGCCGGCGAGATCTTCAACGCGGGGCGCATCATGGCCGTGCCCCACACGCAGGCCTGGTTCGCCGGCGTGGCCAATCTACGCGGCGGGCTGCATGGCGTGGTCGACCTGGGGGCGTTCCTCGGTCTGCGCGTGCGCAGCCCGCATGACCACGGCGCCGAGGGCGCGCGCCTGGTGGCGCTGAGCCCGCTGCTGGGCGTGAATAGCGCGCTGCTGGTCGACCGTCTGGCCGGCCTGCGGCACGAGAACGAATTGAGCGGGCAGGCCGAAGAGGCCGCGTCGCCGCGGCCGGCGTTTGCCGGTTCGCGCTGGCACGACAAGGCCGGCCGCCTCTGGCAAGAGATCAAGTTGGCCGCCCTGGCGGCCGACGTGCAGTTTCTCGCGATCGCGGCCTGAAGTCGGGCCTGCGCGAGGGTGGGAACAGCGACCGGCACCGGGTGCCGAGACGACGAGAGGACTCGTATGGGCTTCATGGAACGATTCAAGGCGAAGGGCCGAGGCATCGGCGGCGTCGCCACGGCCGAGCTGTCTCCGTTCGACGAGATGGTGGTCGCGCACGGCGCCGCCGCCGATCGCGCGGGCAGCCACGCCAGCACGGTGTCGCTCGACATGCACCCGTCACAGGCCACCCGACAGATCAGCACGTCGATCATCTCGGAGGCGGCCCCTTCGGAGCTGGCGGCCGACTTCAACGAGTCGCGCCCGCAGCCGAGCGCGCCGGTGGCTGTGGCGTCGCTGCCGTTGATCGGCAACAAGACGGTGCCCGAGCAGCAGCGCATCCTGTTCGGCGTCGTGATGCTCGGCCTGCTCGGCCTGGTGCTGGGCATGTTCCTGGCGCTGAACGCGGCCAGTCGCGGTGCGGCCCAGGTGTCTGCCGTCGGCCAGGCGCTGATGCAATCGCAGCGGCTGGCGAAGTCGGTGTCGCAGGCGCTGGTCGGCAGTGCGCAGGCCTTCCCGGAAGTGCGCGACGCGTCGACGGTGCTGGCCACCAACGTGCGCGGTCTGCGCAGCGGCGAGGGTGAACTCGCAGCCGCACCGGTCAACGTGCAGGATGCCATCGAGGCGCTGCTGCCGCTGATCGATCGCGCCGAGCGCAACGCCAACCGCGTGCTGAGCCAGCAGAAGACGCTGACCCAGGTCGGCCAGGCGCTGCGCACCATCAACCGCCAGTCGGCCGACCTGCTCGAAACCGCCGAGACGGTGTCGTCGCTGAAGCTGCAGCAGGATGCCACGCCGGCCGAACTCGCGGCGGTCGGCCAGCTCGTGATGCTGACGCAGCGTATCGGCAAGTCGGCCAACGAGTTCCTGACCATCGAGGGGGTGAGCCCCGAGGCGGTGTTCCTGCTCGGCAAGGATCTGAACTCGTTTCGCGAGATCGCCGAGGGCTTGAACAACGGCAACCCCGAACTGCGCCTGCCCGGCACGAAGGACGCGCAGACCAAGGAGCGGCTGCGTCAGCTGATCAAGCAGTACGACGAGACGCGCTCGCAGGCGAGCGCCATTCTCGGCAACCTGCAGGGTCTGGTGACGGCGCGCGAAGCGCAGGCGGCGATCCTCAACGACAGCGAGCCGCTGCGCAAGGGCCTGGAGACGCTGCAGGACCAGTTGGGCAAGGAGTCCGGCATCCGCATGTCCCACTTGGCGGTGATGCTGGTGTCGGTGCTGGTGATGGTGGTCGGCGGTATCGGCTTCCTGCGCCTGTTCGTGCAGGACCAGGCGCAGCGCGCGCAGACCGCCGAATCGCAGCGGCAGGAGGCCGAGCGCCAGGAGCAGGAGGCCAAACGGGTCAACGACGCCAACCAGGCGGCCATTCTGCGATTGATGAACGAGCTGCAGTCGGTCGCCGAGGGTGACTTGACCCAGCAGGCGACGGTGACAGAGGACATCACCGGCGCCATCGCCGACTCGGTGAACTACACGGTGGAAGAGTTGCGCTCGCTGGTGGCGCAGGTGCAGGGCACCGCCAGCCGCGTGACGGAAACGACGCAACAGGTCGAAGCCACGTCCACCGAGCTGCTGGCGGCTTCGACCGAACAGCTGCGCGAGATCCGCGACACCGGCGAGTCGGTGCTGCAGATGGCCAACCGCATCAACCAGGTGTCCACTCAAGCGCAGGAGACCGCGCAAGTGGCGCGCAAGTCGCTGCAGGCGGCCGAGTCGGGCCTATCGGCGGTGCAGAACACCATCGGCGGCATGAACTCGATCCGCGATCAGATCCAGGAGACCTCCAAGCGGATCAAACGGCTGGGCGAGTCGTCGCAGGAGATCGGCGAAATCACGGAACTGATCTCGGACATCACCGAGCAGACCAACGTGCTGGCGCTGAACGCGGCGATTCAGGCGGCTTCGGCCGGCGAAGCGGGTCGCGGCTTCTCGGTGGTGGCCGAGGAGGTGCAGCGGCTGGCCGAACGCTCCGGCGACGCCACGCGTCAGATCGCGGCGCTGGTGAAGACCATCCAGACCGACACCCAGGATGCCGTGGCCGCCATGGAACGCTCGACGCAGGGCGTGGTCGACGGTGCGCGCCTGTCCGATGCGGCCGGCGCCGCGCTGGGCGACATCGACCGCGTCACGCGCCAGCTGGCCGAGCTGATCGAGAACATTTCCGCCCAGGCATCGAGCGAAGCGAAATCGGCCAACGTGGTGGCGTCGAACATCCAGCACATCTTTGCGGTGACCGAGCAGACCGGAGAGGGCACTCGTTCGACGGCGCAGATGGTGCGCGAACTGTCGCGCAGCGCCGAAGAGCTCAAGCAGTCGGTGGCGCGATTCAAGGTCGGTTGAACCCCAACTCACTGCAGGGTGGATCGCACATGTCCGCTGCTCGTGACAACGAGGTGACCCACGACCTGAGCGCCCTGGCCTGGGTGCACGACGAGTTGCGTCGTACGCTGGAGGCCGCGCACAAGTCGCTGCGTCGCTACCTGAAGGAAGTCGACGTCGCCGGCAACTCCGACGTCGACACCGTCGATCCCGCGATCCTGCGCCACGCACGATCGCAGATGCACCAGGGTGCCGGCGCGCTCGAACTGGTGGGCCTGCCCACTGCGGCGCTGATGCTGCGGGCGGCCGAGGCCGCCATCGCTCGACTTGGCGCGCGCGCGGGCGCCCTCGGGCCGGCTGCCGTCGACGCGATCGAGCGCGGTTCGTTCGCCCTGCTCGACTACCTCGCCCGCCTGCTGGCCGGCAAGCTGATGTCGCCTGCGGCGATGTTCCCGCAATACAAGGCGCTGCAGGAGCTGGCCGGCGCCGGTCGGATCCATCCGGCCGACCTATGGACCAAGGACTGGCAGTGGCGCCCCGTGGCGGTGGCCGACGCGCGCCCGGCGCTGCGTGTCGATGCCGACACCCAGTCGCAACTCGAGGCCGAGACGCTGGCGCTGATGCGCGGCCGCGACGCGGGTGCCGCGCAGCGCATGAGTGACCTGCTGGCCGGCCTGGCCGCCGGCAGCAAGGACCGGCTCGCCACGCTGTGGCAGTTGGCCTCGGCTGTCTACGAAGGGCAGGCCCGGGGCCTGCTGAAGCCCGACTTGTACGGCAAGCGGCTGGCCTCGCGCCTGCTGGCGCAGTTGCGCGCGGGCGAAGGCGCCGATCCGTCGGACCGCCTGGCGCAGGATCTGCTGTTCTTCTGCGCGCAGGCGGTGCCGCGTGCCGACAAGGAAACCGGCCCGCGGCTGACCGCGGTGCGCAAGTCGTTCGAACTGAAGCCAACGTCGGCCGTCGACTACGAGAGCGCCCGCCTCGGCCGTTTCGACCCTGCAGTGCTGGCGCAGGCGCGCAAGCGCGTGGCCGGCGCGAAGGACGTGTGGTCGGCGGTGGCCGGTGGCGACAACCAGCGCCTGTCGGGGCTGGCCGAGCAGTTCGCGCTGGTCGGCGAGTCGCTGCAGAAGCTGTACCCCGAAGGCGAGACGCTCGCCAAGTCGCTGCTGCAGTCGGCCGCGCATGCGGTGCACGCTGCCGGTCAGGTGTCGCCCGAACACGCGATGGAGGTGGCCACCGCGCTGTTGTACGTCGACGCCTCGCTGGAAGACCAGGATCTCGATCACCCGGAGCTGGCGGGCCGCGTGCTGCGCCTGGCGCAGCGCGTCGATGGCGTGCGCCAGGGCCAATCGCCGGGCGCGCTCGAAGTCTGGATGGAAGACCTGTACCGCCGGGTCTCCGACCGCCAGACGATGGGCAGCGTGGTGCAGGAGTTGCGCGCCTCGCTGTCCGAGATCGAAAAGCACATCGACGAGTTCTTCCGCAATCCGGCGCGGCGCGAGGTGCTGATCTCGGTGCCCGGCCAACTGTCGTCGATGCGCGGCGTGCTGTCGGTGCTTGGCCAGGACCACGCGTCGCATGCCGTCGTGCGCATGCGCGACGATGTCGACGCGCTGATCGCCGCCGAGGCGGCCGAGGCCACGCCCCATCAGGCAGCGTTCGAGCATCTGGCCGACAACCTCGGCGCGCTGAGCTTCCTGATCGACATGCTCAGCGTGCAGCCGCAGATGGCCAAGTCGCTGTTCAGGTTCGACAGCAGCAGTGGCAACCTGATGTCGGTGATGGACCGCGCCCACCGGCCGTCGGTGTTCGGGTCGTTCGATGAATTGCCGTCGCCCGATCAGGGCTTGACCGAACAGGCGGGCGCGATCGCCAAGTCGGCCGCTGCCGGCGCGGATGCCGACGCCGTCGCGCGCGAGCTCGAGCAACTTGCGCGCCAGGCCGAAGCGGCCGACCAGCGCGGCATCGCCAGCGCCGCCGACAAGGCGCATCGTGCGCTGGAGAAGGCCGCTTCCGGCCAGGAGCGCAAGGAGGCGCTGGCCCAGGCGGCCCAGGTGATGAACGAGCTGGCCGAGCCGCGCGGCGACGCGCAGCCAAGCCGGCCGGCGCCGCTCAAGCCGCCGCCCGTGCCGAAACCGCCGGCTGCGCCGGTGGTCAGTACGCCCACCGGCCTCGAAGACGACGCCGAGATGCGCGAGATCTTCCTCGAGGAAGCGCGCGAGGTGATGCAGAACGCGCGCGAGGCGCTGGTTCAACTGGCCAAGAACCCCAGCGACGCCGGTGAGATGACCTCGGTGCGCCGAGCGTTCCACACGCTGAAGGGCAGCTCGCGCATGGTCGGGCTCAAGGACTTCGGCGAGGCCGCATGGGGCTGCGAACAGCTGTACAACGCGCGCTTGGCCGATGGCGGCCCCGCCGACGCCGACCTGCTGGGCTTCAGTGGCGAGGCGATCGACTACCTCGGCCGATGGATCGATGCCGTGGCCGCCGGCGACACCACCGGCTTCCAGCATCGCACGGTAGGGCGCGCGGCCGAATCGCTGCGCAACGATCGCCGTCGCATCCCGGTGAGCGACGGCGCTCCCGGCGGGCACGGCGCCCTCGCGGCGCCCGCGTCGCCGGTGGCGGTGGCCAAGTCCGCGACCCCGGCGATGGCCGTCGCGCCGGCGACCGTGGTGCCACCGATCCCGGCGGCGAAGCCCACGGTGCCCGTCGAGCCGCCTCCGCACGTGCCGACGCTGGCCCCGGAGGTGTCGATCGACCTCGATTTCGGGGCTGACCAACCGGGAGAGCCGACCGAGATCCTGACCCTGTCGGGCATGCCGACCGAGACGATGCCGGTCGGCGAGGTCGCCGAGGGTCCGCCGCCGAAGGCCGACGCCGTGGAACTGATCGCCCTCGAACTGCCGGAGGTCGAGGCCGAACCGCTGGCTCCGCGCGATGTGTCGATGGCGCCCGAGACGCAGCCCGATGCGCTGCAGACGATGCCGGCGGCGCTGGGGCCCTTCATCGATTCCGAGACCGGCCGCCTGCACGACGAGCCGGCCCTGAGCCGCCGTGTCGATCTCGACATGACGCCCGACGAGTTGCCTGCCGCGGCAACGTCTGGCGCCGAGGCGGACCAGATCAAGGTCATCGGGTCGCTGCGCATCCCGATCCCGCTGTTCAACATCTTCCTCAACGAAGCCGACGAGCACTCGCGCCGGCTCGTGACCGAGCTGGCCGAGTGGTCGCACGAACTGCAGCGTCCTGTCGGCGAGAGCACGGTCGCGCACGCCCACTCGCTGGCGGGCAATTGCGCGACGGTGGGCTACACCGACCTGTCGAACCTGGCGCGCTCGCTCGAGCATGCGCTGGCGCGCGCCAACGCGCGCGGCCACGGCATCGCCGAAGAAGCGCAGCTGTTCGCCGCCGCCGCCGAGGAAATCCGCCGCCTGCTGCACCAGTTTGCTGCCGGCTTCCTGAAGACGCCTGACCCCGACCTGCTTCGCTTCCTGACCGAGCACGAACACTTGGCCGTGCCCGCGCCGCCGCAGGCGCCCGCGGTCGAGCGCAGATCGTCGGACTTCGCGCCGATCGCGCCGCGGCAGCCGTTCACCGAGTTCGGTGGCACCGAGCTGCGCGCGCTGACCGACCTGCCCGCTGCAGTGGTGCGCGACTCGACGCTGATACCAGCGTCGGCGCGCCCGGACGCGCTCGACGACGAGGACGACATCGACGCGGTCGACGCAGTCGATCCCGAGCTGTTCCCGATCTTCGAGGAGGAAGGTCAGGAGCTGATCCCGCAGCTGCAATCGCGCCTGCGCGAGTGGATGCGCCGGCCCACCGAGGCCGCCGCGGCATCGGCGTGCATGCGCACGCTGCACACGCTCAAGGGCGGAGCGCGACTGGCCGGCGCGATGCGCCTGGGCGAGATGGCGCACCGCCTCGAAACGGCGATCGAACACCTGATCGGTCGCGGCCACGCGAGCGCGGCCGACGTCGAACGCCTGGTCGGTCGTGTCGACGCGATCGAGACCCGCTTCGAGATGCTGCGCCGGGGCGAAGTCGACCACTCGCACCCGATGGCGCTGGATGCGTCGCCGCCCGACGAGAAGGCCGAACCGCCGAAGGTGCCGACCGCGATGGCGCCGCTGGTCGCGATGCCCGAGGTGGCCGCGCTGGTGCAGCCCGCCACGGCGCCGCAGCAGGTGCAGCCTGCGCAAGCGGTGGAGCCGCAGCCGGCGCCGGCTGTCGCCGCCGCCCCGTCTGCCGTGCCGAGTGCAGTGGCGGCGATCGACTGGGGCCGCTTCTCGGCCGCGACCGGCGACACGACTGCGGCGCCGGCCGAAGCTACAGCCGCGGCAGCGAACAGCCAATCGGCGGTGCGCGTGCGCTCGCAACTGCTCGATCGCCTGGTGAGCCATGCCGGCGAGGTGTCGATCACACGCTCGCGCATCGAGTCCGACGTCGCACAGCTGAAGTCGGCGCTCGGCGACCTCACGGAGAACCTCGAGCGCCTGCGGCGCCAGCTGCGCGACCTCGAGCTGCAGGCCGAGACGCAGATCAGCTCGCGCATGGAGGCTGCCAAGGCGCTATCGCAGGAGTTCGACCCGCTCGAGATGGACCGTTTCACGCGGTTCCAGGAACTCACCCGCATGATGGCCGAGTCGGTCAACGACGTCGCCACCGTGCAGCGCGGCCTGCAGCGCACACTGCAATCGACCGAAGACGAACTCGCCGCGCAGGCGCGCCTGACGCGCGACCTGCAAGACGATCTGTTGCGTACCCGCATGGTCGAGTTCGAGAGCATGTCCGAGCGCCTGTACCGCCTGGTGCGGCAGGCCGCGAAGGAAACCGGCAAGCAGGTACGGCTCGATATCGTCGGTGGCGCGATCGAAATCGACCGCGGCGTGCTCGACCGCATGACCGGCGCCTTCGAGCACCTGCTGCGCAACTGCGTCACGCACGGCATCGAATCGCCAGCGGCGCGCGCCGCCGCCAGCAAGGATCCCACCGGCTCGATCGTCATCACGCTGACGCAGGAAGGCAACGAGGTCTCGGTGGAGTTCCGCGACGACGGTGCCGGCCTCAATCTGCCGCGCATTCGCGAGAAGGGTCGCGCGCTGGGGTTGCTCGCCGCCGGCGCCAGCCCGAGCGACGCCGAGCTGGCGAACATGATTTTCATGCCCGGCTTCTCGACGGCCGAGGCGGTGACGGGCCTGGCCGGCCGCGGCGTGGGCATGGACGTGGTGCGTGCCGACGTCAACGCGATGGGCGGGCGCATCGAGACGGCCACCGCGGCCGGGCGCGGCACCAGCTTCCGCCTGGTGCTGCCGCTGACCACGGCGGTGACGCAGGTGGTGATGCTGCGTTGCGGTGAGTTCAAGGTCGCGGTGCCGTCGACCCTGGTGGAGATCGTCAAGCGCGCGCCGCAGACCGACCTCGAGACTGCGTACGCGACCAGCGCGTTTCGCATCGACGACCGCAGCCTACCGTTCTTCTGGCTCGGTGCTCTGCTGCAGGCCAATGCCCGCGGAACACCGGCTACGCGCTCGCAGCCGGTGGTGATCATCCGCTCGGCCGCGCAGCGCATCGCGCTGCACGTCGACGAAGTGCTCGGCAACCAGGAAGTGGTGGTGAAGAACCTGGGGCCGCAGCTGGCACGCCTGCCGGGCCTGGCCGGCATGACGCTGCTGCCTTCCGGCGAACCGGCGCTGATCTACAACCCGGTGGCACTGGCCACGCTGTACGGCGAATCGGCGTGGGCGATGACGCGCGCCGCCATCGCCACCCCCGAGGCCCCGGTGGTGGCCGAGAGCGTCGAGCCGCTGGCGCCGCTGGTGCTGGTGGTCGACGACTCGTTGACGGTGCGCCGCGTCACGCAGCGCCTGCTGCAGCGCGAGGGCTATCGCGTCACGCTGGCCAAGGACGGGCTTGAGGGTTTCGAAAAGCTCAACGAGGAGCGGCCAGCGGTGCTGCTGTCGGATATCGAGATGCCGCGCATGGACGGCTTCGACCTGGTGCGCAACCTGCGCGCCGACACCAAGCTCGCCGACCTGCCGGTGATCATGATCACCTCGCGCATCGCGCAGAAGCACCGCGACTACGCGGCGGAACTGGGGGTCGACCACTACCTCGGCAAGCCGTATGCCGAGGAAGACCTGCTGTCGCTGGTGGCGCGCTACGCCAAGGCAGCGGCCAGCGCCTGAGGCGGCGACGGCCGCCGCGCACGCATCATGGCCGGCTCGCCCCACGTCGCGGACCATTTGGCCGAGCTGACGGGCTTTCGCGACCGCGATGTGCTCGACACCACGCTGGCCGGCGTGCTGCGCGAGCTGCTCAAGCCGTTGGCCGTGACCGTCTGCCACCACGTCGGCGAGGGCGACCAGCAACGCTGGCTGGTGCGCGCGCGCCTGTCGGAGGCCGACGTCGCGGCGAGCGCCGATTCGGTCTGGGCCGAACTCGACGACCTGCCGAGGCTCGAGGCCTTCCCGGCCCGCCTGGAGTGCCTGCGCAAGCAGGAGCCGGTCGAGGTGCCCGGCGCCACCCACGTCACCTGTTTCCCGCTGCTGACCGATCTCGATGCCGTGGGCGTGCTCGAGATCGAGAGCCGCACCGACCTCGATGCCGACCAGCTGCGCGCGGTCAGCAGCATGCTGCGCGTCTACCGCAACGTGCAGGGCCTGCTCGACTACAGCGAACGCGACATGCTGACCGGCCTGCTCAACCGCAAGACGTTCGACGAAGCGTTCTTCAAGACCTTCTCGTGCACGGCCGAGAGCCAGGTGCTGGCCGAGACGAGGCGCGAGACTCGCCGCTGCATGCGGGCCTACCTCGGCATCATCGACATCGATCACTTCAAGCAGGTCAACGACGGCCACGGTCACCTGATCGGCGACGAGGTGCTGCTGCTGCTGTCGCGCCTGATGCGCGCGAGCTTCCGCTTCCACGATCGGCTGTATCGCTTCGGTGGCGAGGAGTTCGTGGTGCTGCTGCGTTGCGCCACCGAAGACCATGCGCGGCAGGCGTTCGAGCGCCTGCGCGCGGCCACCGAGGCCTACGGCTTCCCCCAGGTCGGCCACATCACGGTGTCGATCGGCTTCACCGGCCTGCGGCCGGGCGACAACCCGAGCACGGCGTTCGAACGCGCCGACAAGGCGGTGTACTGGGCCAAGTCGCACGGCCGCAATCAGGTGGCCGAACATGCCGAGCTAGTGCAACGCGGCGAACTGACCGAGCTGCAGAAGAGCGGCGGCGTCGAGCTGTTCTAGACGTCGCGGCGGCACGGCGGCGCGCGCCGCCGCTTGTCACGATCGCTGCGGGCGTGCGGTGGACGCGTGCCGCCAGGAGTTGGCGCAGCCCGCGCCCCAGGAATGACGCCGCGCACAGGCCGCGGGCATAGAATGCCCTGCATGGCCACGAGCCGCATCGACCTGACGAACCAGTTCCTCATCGCCATGCCCGGCATGGCCGACGACACCTTCGCCGGGACCGTGGTCTACCTGTGTGAGCACACCGAGAAGGGCGCGCTCGGCCTGGTGATCAACAAGCCGATCGACATCAAGCTGCGCAACCTGTTCGAGAAGGTCGAGCTGTCGCTCGATCGCAAAGATCTGGCCGAGCAGCCGGTGTACTTCGGCGGCCCGGTGCAGACCGAGCGCGGCTTCGTGCTGCACGAACGGCTCGGCGAAGAAAGCCCCTATACGTCGACGCTGGCGATCCCGGGCGGCCTGGAGATGACCACCAGCAAGGACGTGCTCGAGGCGATGTCCAACGGCGCCGGCCCGCGCCGCGTGCTGGTGACACTCGGCTACAGCGGCTGGGGTGCCGGTCAGCTCGAGGAGGAGATCGGCCGCAACGGCTGGCTCACCGTCAACGCGTCGCCCGAGATCATCTTCGACACGCCGATCGAGCAGCGCTACGACAAGGCGCTGTCGCTGCTGGGCATCGACCCGCGCATGCTGAGCCAGGAGGCGGGCCACGCATGAGCCGGACGAGCGACCGCACCTGCGTGCGGGCGATCGCCTGCGAATGGGCGGCGCGTCTCGCGCCGCGCGTGCTGCAAGCATGAGCGTGGCCGCCCCGCTGCGCCGTCGATCAGCTCAATCGTTTCTGGCCTTCGATTTCGGCACCCGCAAGGTCGGCGTGGCGGTGGGCAACACGATGCTGAAGCAGGCGCAGCCGCTGGGCACCGTCTCGGCGCTGGGCGATTCGCGCTTCGCCGCGATCGGCCGCCTGGTTCAGGAGTGGCAGCCCGATGCGCTGGTGGTCGGTGTGCCGACGCACCCCGACGGCGCGCCGCACGACAACACACGCCGCGCCAGGGCCTTCGCACGCCAGTTGCACGGGCGCTTCAAGCTGCCGGTGCACGAGGTCGATGAACGGTACACGTCGGTGGAGGCGCTGTCGCGAGGCGCGAGCGACGTCGATGCCGCCGCCGCCGCGCTGATCCTCGAGCAGTACCTGCGCGGCGCATCATGACCACGCTCAGCCTCGATGCCGAAGCGCTGTATGCCGAGTTGCTGGCCGGCGTACGCATGCTGCTGCGCGCCGATACGGCGCTGGTGGGCATCTGGTCGGGCGGTGCCTGGCTGGCCGAACGGCTGCAGGCCGACCTGCAGCGCCCGGGCCAGCACGGCGTGATCTCCAGCGCGCTGCACCGCGACGACTACAGCGCGCGCGGGCTGGCCGGCGGCGGCGACGCGACGCGGCTGCCGTTCGCGATCGACGGCGCGCGCATTCTGCTGATCGACGATGTGCTGTTCACCGGGCGCACGATCCGCGCGGTGATCAACGAGCTGTACGACTTCGGCCGTCCGCGAGCGGTCGACCTCGCGGTGCTGGTCGACCGCGGCGGACGCGAGTTGCCGATCCAGGCTTCGTTCGCTGCGGCCAAGGTCGTGCTGCCGGCGTCGCAGCGGTTGCGGCTGGCGCGCAAGGATGACGGGCGCTTCGCGTTCTCGCTGCAAGACCAGAAAGACTGAAGCGTGCTGTCGCGCCGCAACCCGCAGCTCAACGCCCACGGCGAGCTGATCCATCTGCTGTCGGTCGAAGGCCTGCCGCGCGAGGTGCTGACGCAGATCCTCGATACCGCCGGCACCTTCCTCTCGGTCAACGACCGCGAGGTGAAGAAGGTGCCGCTGCTGCGCGGCAAGAGCGTGTTCAACCTGTTCTTCGAGAACAGCACGCGCACGCGCACCACCTTCGAGATCGCCGCCAAGCGCCTCTCCGCCGACGTGATCAACCTCGACATCGCTCGCTCGTCCACCGCCAAGGGCGAGAGCCTGCTCGACACGATCGCCAACCTGTCGGCGATGCACGCCGACATGTTCGTCGTGCGCCACGGCGAATCCGGCGCACCGTACCTGATCGCGCGCCACTGCGCGCCGCACGTGCACGTGATCAACGCCGGCGACGGACGGCATGCGCACCCGACGCAGGGGTTGCTCGACATGTACGCGATCCGCCACTACAAGGGCGATTTCTCGCGGCTGACGGTGGCGATCGTCGGCGACATCGTGCACTCGCGAGTCGCGCGCTCCGACATCCATGCGCTGACCACGCTCGGCGTGCCCGAGGTGCGCGTAGTCGGCCCGCGCACGCTGGTGCCGGGCGACCTGCGCGCGATGGGCGTGCGCGTCTGCCACGACATGGCCGAAGGGATCGAGGGCACCGACGTGATCATCATGCTGCGACTGCAGAACGAGCGCATGAGCGGCGCGATGCTGCCGAGCGCCGCCGAGTTCGCCAAGACCTTCGGCCTCACGCCCGAGAAGCTCGCGCTGGCCAAGGCCGACGCCATCGTGATGCACCCGGGCCCGATCAACCGCGGCGTCGAGATCGACTCCAGCGTCGCCGACGGCCGGGCCAGCGTGATCCTGCCGCAGGTCACCTTCGGCATCGCGGTGCGCATGGCCGTGATGTCGATCATCGCCGGCAACGAGGCGTGAGTGGCCCACCTTCGAAGAGGCCCGAACCCACGATGAAACTGTTGATTCACGACGGCCGCGTGATCGACCCGGCGTCGGGCCGCGACGAGCCGGCCGATGTCGTGATCGCAGACAGCCGCATCGTCGCGATCGGACGCGCCGGCGACTTCGACGCCGAGCACCGCATCGACGCGCGCGGCTGCATCGTGATGCCCGGCCTGATCGATCTCGCGGTGCGGCTGCGCGAACCCGGCCATGAGCACGAGGGCATGCTGAAGAGCGAGCTGCGCGCCGCCGCGGCCGGCGGCGTCACCAGCCTCGTATGTCCGCCCGATACCGACCCGCCGCTCGACGAACCCGGGCTGGTGGAGATGCTCAAGTTCCGCGCGCGCCGGCAGTCGTCGTGCCGGCTGTTCCCGCTCGGCGCGCTGACCCGCGGCCTGAGCGGCGACGCGCTGACCGAAATGGCGCACCTGAGCGAGGCCGGCTGCGTCGGCTTCTCGCAGGCCGATCGTCCGCTGCGCGACACCAACCTGCTGATGCGCGCGCTGCAGTACGCGGCGACGTTCGGCTACACCGCGTGGTTGCAGCCGCAGGACGCCTGGCTGTCCGGCGGGGTTGCCGCCAGCGGCGAGGTGGCGACGCGGCTCGGCCTGACGGGTGTACCGGTGGCCGCCGAAACGGTGGCGTTGCACACCATCGTCGAAATCGCGCGCGCCACCGGCGCGCGCGTGCACCTGTGCCGCCTGAGCAGCGCCGCCGGCGTCGAG
>DASURM010000410.1:0-8809 GCA_036280035.1 Burkholderiaceae bacterium
TGCCGAGCCGCAGCGGGCCGGCCAGCGGATCCTTGCCGCGGCGCGCGATCTGCTTGATCTCGGCGGCCTCCTCGAGCACCTGCTGCGCCTGCCGCACGATGGCCTCGCCCAGCGGTGTCACGCTCACCTCGCTGGCGCCGCGCTCGAAGATCTTCAGATCCAGCTCCTCCTCCAGCTTCTTGATCGCCACGCTGAGCGTCGGCTGCGACACGAAGCAGGCCTCGGCGGCGCGGCCGAAGTGGCGCTCGCGGGCTACCGCGACGATGTAGCGCAGTTCGGTGAGGGTCATGCGCGCATTGTCGGCGAACGATGGCCCACCGCCGAGGTCACCGCCGAGGCGGTGCGGCGGCCGCCTGAAGCGAGCGCGCCGTCAGGCCTTGAAGTAATCGGCCCGGTTGCCGAGCCAGCGCTGCACGTGCGCGCGCGCGGCCTGCGGATCGCCGGCGAGCAGCCGCGGCGCGACCGCGCGCGCGTGCTGCAGCAGCGGCGCATCCTCGGCCAGGTCGGCGAAGCGCAGCAGCGCGTCGCCGCTCTGGCGCGCGCCCATGAACTCGCCGGGCCCGCGGATCTCGAGGTCGCGGCGCGCGATCTCGAAGCCGTCGTGGGTCTCGACGATCGCGCGCAGCCGCTCCTTGGCGGTCGGCGACAGCGCGCCGCTGTACAGCAGCACGCAGACGCTGGCGTCGCTGCCGCGGCCGATGCGCCCGCGCAACTGGTGCAGCTGCGCCAACCCGAAGCGCTCGGCGTGCTCGATCACCATCAGGCTCGCGTTGGGCACGTCGACACCGACCTCGATCACCGTGGTCGACACCAGCACCGGCATCTGGCCGCCGCTGAACAGGCTCATCACCGCGGTCTTCTCGCGCGCCGGCATCCTGCCGTGCAGCAGGCCGACCATGCGCTCGGGCAACGCCGCGCACAGCTCGCGGTGCGTCTCGGTGGCGTTCTTCAGGTCGAGGGTCTGGCTCTCCTCGATCAGCGGGCACACCCAGTACACCTGGCGCCCGCGTGCCACCTCGTCGCGGATGCGCGCGATCACCTCGTCGCGGCGCGTGTCGGCGAACAACTTGGTCGTCACCGGCTGGCGGCCGGGCGGCAGCTCGTCGATCGTGCTGACGTCGAGGTCGGCGAAGTAGCTCATCGCCAGCGTGCGCGGGATCGGCGTCGCGCTCATCATCAAGAAATGCGGCTCCTGCTCTCCCGCTGCCTGCTGACCCAGCTTGCGCCGCAGCTCGAGCCGCTGCTCGACGCCGAAGCGGTGCTGCTCGTCGACGATCGCCAGCCCGAGCCGGGCGAAGCGCACGTCGTCCTGGATCACCGCGTGGGTGCCCACCACCAGCGCGGCGTCGCCGCTGGCCGCGCGCGCCACCATCTCGTCGCGCGCGCGCCCCTTGCGGCTGCCGGTGAGCCAGGCCACGCCGACGTTGAACGGCGCCAGCCACTGCACCAGTTTGCGAAAGTGCTGCTCGGCCAGGATCTCGGTGGGCGCCATCAGCGCGCACTGCCAGCCGTTGTCGATCGCGGTCGTCGCGGCCAGCGCCGCCACCACCGTCTTGCCGGATCCGACCTCGCCCTGCAGCAAGCGGTGCATCGGCCGCGGCAGCGCGAGGTCGGCCGCGATCTCGCGCCCGACGCGTTGCTGCGCCGCGGTCAGGCGAAACGGCAGCGCGGCGAGCAGGCGGTCGTGCAAAGCGCCCGTCACCGGCGGCAGCGGCGGCGCCTGCAGCGACGCGCGCTGCAGCCGCGCCTCGTGCTGCGCGAGCTGCTGCGCGAGCAGTTCCTCGAACTTCAGCCGCTGCCACGCCGGGTCGCTGTGGTCGAGCAGCGCGGCCAGCGTGGCATCCGCACTCGGGTGGTGGACGCGCAGCAGCGCCTCGCGCAGCGTCGGCAGGCCGGGCGGCACGACATCGGGCGGCAGCACCTCATGCAGCGCCGCGCGCTGCAGTGCCGAAGCGATGGCCTTGCGCAGGTACGCCTGCGGCAGCTGCGCCACCGTCGGGTACACCGGCGTCAGCACGCTGGCCAGCGGCGCCCCGGCCTCGACCGTCTTGAAGCTCGGGTGCACCATCTCGCGGCCGAAGAAACCGGCGCGCACGTCGCCGCGCGCGCGCACGCGCACGCCGCGCGCCAGCGCCTTCTGGTGCGACGGATAGAAGTTCACGAAGCGCAGCACCATCGAGCCGCTGTCGTCGCGGATGCGCGCCACCAACTGCCGCCGCGGCCGGTACGCCACCTGCGAGTCGGTCACGACGCCTTCGACCTGCACCGTCTCGCCGTCGTGCGCGTCGGCGATGCGCGCGAGCCGGGTCTCGTCCTCGTAGCGCAGCGGCACGTGCAGCGCGAGGTCGATGTCGCGCTGCAGGCCCATGCGTTCGAGGGCTCGCGCCGGGGCGCTCGCCTTGGGCGCGGCCCGCGACTGAGGTATCGTGCCCGCCTGTGTGCTGGCCTCGGCCATGGAACCATTCTGCAACGCAGACGATCCGTTCTGAGGCCGCGCCCCGACGCGCCAGATGCCGCCCGCCAGACCCTACACGCTCGCCGACTTCGATTTCAGGCTGCCCGAAAGCCTGATCGCGCAGCAGCCGGCGCCACAACGCAGCGCCTCGCGCCTGCTCGACGGCCGCGGCCGCTTGCCGATCGACCGCGAGTTTCGCGACCTGCCCACACTGCTGCAACCGGGAGACCTGCTGGTGCTCAACGACACGCGCGTGATCAAGGCGCGCCTGTTCGGCGAGAAGCCGAGCGGCGGTGCCGTCGAGGCGCTGGTCGAGCGCGTGCTGCCGCACCATGAGGTGATCGCGCAGCTGCGGGTCAGCAAGGCGCCGCGCGCGGGCACGACGATCCGCTTCGCCGGCGCCTTCGACGCCGAGGTGCTCGGCCGCGCCGGTGCCGATGGCTCGATGTACCGCCTGCGTTGGCCCGACGATCCGCTGCAACTGCTCGAGCGCCACGGCCACGTGCCGCTACCACCCTACATCACCCGCGCCGACGGCGAATTCGACGCCGAGCGCTATCAGAGCGTGTTCGCGCGCCGCGCCGGGGCGGTGGCGGCGCCGACCGCGTCGTTGCACTTCGATGCCGGCGTGCTCGACGCGCTCGCGCGCCGTGGGGTGCTGAGCGCGAGCGTCACGCTGCACGTCGGCGCCGGCACGTTCCAGCCGGTGCGAAGCGACAACCTGACCGAGCACCGCATGCACAGCGAGTGGTACGAGGTGAGCGTCGATACGGCCGCAGCGATCGCCGCGGCGCGCGCACGTGGAGCCGCCGTGGTTGCCGCGGGCACCACCACGTTGCGGGCGCTGGAATCCGCGGCGCTGGCGGCGGCGGACGATCGGCTCGTGGCCAGTGGCGCGCGCGAGACCGATCTGTTCATCACCCCGGGCTTCAGCTTCCGGGTGGCCGATCTGCTGATCACCAACTTCCACCTGCCCAGGAGCACGCTGCTGATGCTGGTGTGCGCCTTCGCCGGCTACGAGCACGCGATGGCGCTGTACCGCCACGCGGTCGAGGCGCGCTACCGTTTCTTCAGCTACGGCGACGCGATGCTGCTCGCGCATGGGACCACCCCCGAAGCGGCCTAGTGGCCGCCTCCCCCTCGAAGGGGGCAACACCAGCGGACCGGCAGAGCCGGATCCGCGGCGTTCGCTTGGCCGAGATCGCAGTCGAAGTGATGCTCGCGTTTGACGTTCTCTTCACCGACGGGCTCGCGCGGCGCGGGCGGCTCGCGCTGCGCCACGGCGAGGTCGACACGCCGCAGTTCATGCCGGTGGGCACCTACGGCAGCGTCAAGGGCGTGCTGCCGGCGGCACTCGAGCAGATGGGCGCGCAGATCATCCTCGGCAACACCTTCCACCTCTGGCTGCGGCCGGGGCTCGAAGTGATCCGCGCCTTCGACGGACTGCATCGCTTCGAAGGCTGGCAGCGGCCGATTCTCTCCGACTCCGGCGGCTTCCAGGTGTGGTCGCTCGGGGCGATGCGCACCATCGGCGAGGAAGGCGTGCGCTTCGCCTCGCCGGTCAACGGCGATCGCCTGTTCCTGACCCCCGAGGTCAGCATGCAGATCCAGACGGTGCTCGGCAGCGACATCGTGATGCAGTTCGACGAGTGCACGCCGTACCAAGTCGAAGGCCGCGTCACCAGCGAAGACGAGGCGCGCGCCTCGATGGAGCTGTCGCTACGCTGGGCGCGCCGCTGCAGCGACGAATTCGCGCGGCTGCACAACCCCAATGCGCTGTTCGGCATCGTGCAAGGCGGCATGTACGAACGGCTGCGCGAGCAGTCGCTGGCGCAACTCGCCGAGATGGACCTGCCCGGCTATGCGATCGGCGGCGTCAGCGTCGGCGAGCCGAAGGACGACATGCGGCGAATCGTCGCGCACACGCCGCGGCGCCTGCCGGCGCACAAGCCACGCTACCTGATGGGCGTGGGCACGCCCGAAGACCTGGTCGAAGGCGTGGCCCACGGCGTCGACCTGTTCGACTGCGTGATGCCGACGCGCAACGCGCGCAACGGGCACCTCTTCACCCGCTTCGGCGACCTGCGGCTGCGCAACGCGCGCTACAAGAACGACACGCGGCCGCTCGACGAGACCTGCGCCTGCACCGCCTGCGAGCGCTTCAGCCGCGCGTACCTGCACCACCTCGACCGCTGCGGCGAGATGCTGGCGCCGATGCTGGCCAGCCTCCACAACCTGCACTACTACCTGCAACTGATGCGCGAGATGCGCGCGGCGATCGAGCAGCAACGCTTCGACGCCTGGCGCGCGCAGTTCGAGGCCGATCGTGCGAGGGGCGTGTGACCCGGGCCGCGGGGCGCGCCGGAACCGATTGCCCGGGGTTTGGTCATACCTGCTTTGCGGGTCGGGCCCCCCGGCTACGGGTGGTGACCGCGCGATTACACTGCGACCAGAATTCCGCCTCAGTCCCTCGGAGTACGTCGTCACGGCGGTCTCTCTTGTGCCACGACAGGTGTCGTCCGCTCGCCAGCCGCCCAGCGTGCGCGGCTTTGGCCGAACCCCGCTGCAACGCGCCACGCGCTCGCCGGGCGCGCGAGGTTGGGCCAAACCCGTCTCTTGAACCTCGATGATTGGATCGCCGATGAACAGCCCGCGCCTCGAAGGCGTGCGCCTGAACGCGCCTGCCTACGTCAAACACCAGCGCCTGCTCGATTGGGTGGCGCGCATCGCGGCACTCACCGAAGCCGACGACGTCTACTGGTGTGACGGCTCGCAGGCCGAGTACGACCGCCTGTGCCAGCGCCTCGTCGACGGCGGCACGCTCGAGCGGCTGAATCCGCAGCGGCGGCCCGACAGCTACCTCGCGCTCAGCGATCCGGGCGACGTCGCGCGCGTCGAAGACCGAACCTTCATCTGCAGCCGGCACAAGGAAGACGCCGGCCCGACCAACAACTGGGTCGACCCGGCCGAGATGCGCGCGCTGCTCGAAACCGGCGAGCGTGCGCTGTTCAAGGGCTGCATGCGCGGCCGCACGATGTACGTGGTGCCGTTCTCGATGGGGCCGCTGGGCTCGCCGATCGCGCACCTCGGCATCGAGCTGTCGGATTCGCCGTACGTGGCGGTCAACATGCGCATCATGACCCGCATGGGTCGCGCGGTGTTCGACGTACTGGGCAGCGACGGCGAGTTCGTGCCCTGCGTCCACAGCGTCGGCGCGCCGCTGGCGCCGGGCCAGCGCGACGTGAGGTGGCCGTGCAACAAGACCAAGTACATCGTGCACTACCCCGAGACGCACGAGATCTGGAGCTACGGCTCGGGCTACGGCGGCAATGCGCTGCTCGGCAAGAAGTGCTTCGCGCTGCGCATCGCCTCCAAGATGGGACGCGAGCAGGGCTGGCTCGCCGAGCACATGCTGATCCTCGGCGTCACCTCGCCCGGCGGCAAGAAGTACCACGTCGCGGCGGCGTTCCCGAGCGCTTGCGGCAAGACCAACTTCGCGATGCTGGTGCCGCCGAAGGCGTTCGCCGGTTGGAGGGTGACCACGATCGGTGACGACATCGCGTGGATCAAGCCGGGCCGCGACGGCCGCCTGCTGGCGATCAACCCCGAGGCCGGCTACTTCGGCGTCGCGCCGGGCACCAACGAGAAGACCAACCCCAACTGCATGGCCTCGCTGCGCGCCGACGTGATCTTCACCAACGTCGCGCGCACCGACGACGGCGACGTCTGGTGGGAAGGCATGACCGAAACGCCGCCAGCGCACTTGATCGACTGGCAGGGCAACGATTGGACGCCCGAGATCTCGCAGCGCGAAGCGGTCAACGGCAAAGCCAAGCCGGCGGCGCACCCCAATGCCCGCTTCACGGTGGCCGCTACCAACAACCCGGCGCTCGACCCCGAATGGGACAACCCGGCCGGCGTGTCGATCGACGCCTTCGTGTTCGGCGGCCGGCGCTCGACCACGGTGCCGCTGGTGACCGAGGCGCGCAACTGGGTCGAGGGCGTCTACATGGCCGCCACGATGGGCAGCGAAACCACCGCCGCGATGGCCGGCGGCAACGGCGCGGTGCGGCGCGACCCGTTCGCGATGCTGCCGTTCGCCGGCTACCACATGGGCGACTACTTCAAGCACTGGCTGGCCCTCGGCGCGCGGCTGCAGGCGGCGGGCACGCGCCTGCCGCACATCTACTGCGTCAACTGGTTCCGCAAGGGCGCCGACGGCAAGTTCGTGTGGCCGGGCTACGGCGAGAACATGCGCGTGCTGAAGTGGATGCTCGATCGCATCGAGGGCCGTGCCGGCGGCGTCGAGCACGTGTTCGGCATCAGCCCGCGCTACGAAGACCTGTCGTGGGACGGCCTCGGCTTCAGCCACGAGCAATTCGACATCGTGACGTCGATCGACGCCGCCGCGTGGCGGCAGGAGCTGCAGTCGCACGACGAGCTGTTCGCGCGGCTTGCGGCCCGGCTGCCCGAGCAGTTGCCGAAGACCAAGAAGTCGTTCGAGCGCAAGCTCGCAGCCTGACCGACCTCTCGCGCCCTGAACCGCGGCCGCCCGACCATGCGGCTGCAGTTGCTGTCGGACCTGCATCTCGAAACCGAAGCGTTCGATCCGCAGCCGGCGCCGGGCGCCGAGGCGCTGGTGCTGGCCGGCGACATCGATTCGACCTGGGCCGGGCTCGGTCGCTTCGCGCGTTGGCCGGTGCCGGTGCTGCTGGTGGCCGGCAACCACGAGTTCGATGGCCGCGAGTGGAACGACGCCTGGCCGGCGCTGCGGGCCCGGGCCGCCGCCAGCGGCATCCGCCTGGTCGAGCGCGAAGCCGTCGAGCTGACCGGCGGCGACGGCCGGCGCATCCGGCTGCTCGCCACCACGCGGTGGGCCGACTTCGATCTGTACGGTGAGGCCCAACGCGGGCGAGCCATGCGCAGTGCGGGCTATTTCATGCGCCTGATGCAGGCCACGCGCGACGGCCAGCCGTTCGACGCCGAGGCGATGCGCGCCGAGGCGCTGCGCTGTAGAGCCTGGCTGATGGACGCCTTGGCACAGTCGCACGACTGCGCAGCCACGGTGGTGGTCACACACTTCGGACCGAGCGTCGCAAGCGCGGACCCGCGCTTCGGCCTGCAGCCGAGCACCGCAAGCTTCTGCAACGACGATCAGGCGCTGATGGCGCAGGCCGACCTGTGGCTGCATGGCCACGTGCACTGCTGCCACGACCACACGCTGACGCGCTCGGGCCGATCGCCGGCGCGGGTGGTCTGCAACGCGCGCGGGCTGCAGGACAAGAGCGAGGGGGCGGGCTTCGACCCGCTGCGCGTGGTCGAGGTCTAGGCCCTGATCGCAATCAACGTGACGCGGCGCGGCGCGGCGATACTGGGGCGCGGCGGATTGGCCGCTCGTCGCTGGAGAATGCCATGAAGACTCTGCTCGCCGTGGATGGCAGCCGCTACACCAAGCGCATGCTGGCGTACTTGGCGGCGCACGACGACTGGTTCGGATCGACGCAGCACCAGTTCACGGTGCTGACCGTGGTCGGGCCGATCCCGGCGCGGGCGGCCAGCGCGCTCGACAAGAAGATCGTGCACGACTACTACAAGGACGAGGCCGAGACCACGTTCAAGCCGATTCGGGCGTTCTTCGCCAAGCAGGGGATCAGCGCAACGTTCGAGTACCGCGTCGGCAACGCCGGCGACCACATCGCCGAATTCGCGCGCAAGGGCAAGTTCGATCTGGTGATGATGGGCTCGCACGGCCACGGCGTGCTGACGCGCCTGGTCGTCGGTTCGGTGACCGGCCGCGTGCTCGCGGCCAGCGATGTGCCGCTGCTGATCATTCGCTGAGGCCCGTCGCTGTCGCCGCCGGCAGGGGCCTCAGCCCACCGGCTTGTGCCGCTCGACCCAGCGGCGAATCCAGCCGAGCGGGTCGTCGGCGTCTTCCTCAGCGGGCGCTTGCTTCGCCGGCGAGTCAATCGTCAATTCCATGCCGTAGGCGGTGCCGAAGTCCGCCGGGTCGGGTGCCGGCGCTCGAGGCGCAGGCGCCGACTCGTCGGGCAGCGCCGGATCGGGAGATTCGTGTGCGTCGCGCATGAGGCCCTCACAACCAACGATCCGAATCCAGTGTGCGCCGCGCGCCGCGCGCCACGAAGGAGATAAGCCACGGAACGTCGATGCAGTTCCGGTTCTGCGCTCTGCCGCCCAGGCTCCTAGCCGTGTCGCGCCCACCGGGGCCGAAGTTCCGTCGCGCAACGCCGCCGCGGGTTGCGGGTTAGGGATGGGCGAAGTCCCCGCCTCTGCCTAGAGTTCGTTTTGCGTCAGACGGAACCCCGAACCGGCGGCCCGCAATGCCGGTGGCAGGGG
>DASURM010000411.1:0-2160 GCA_036280035.1 Burkholderiaceae bacterium
CAATGGTGCTGCGGCCTCGACGGCGTCGTGAGCCCGCAGCGAATCGTCGAGGGGGCGCGCGCGATGGCCGACTTCGACATGCTGTGCCTGCAGGAGATCGCCCAGGGCTACCCGCGACTGCAGGGCGCTCCGGGCGACCAGCCGGCGCAGTTGGCGGCGTTGCTGCCGGGGTTCCAGTGCTTCTTCGGCGCCGCGGTCGACACCTTCGCGTCCGATGGCTCGCGCCAGCGCTTCGGCAACCTCGTCGCCACCCGGCTGCCGGTGGCGCGCGTGCAGCACCATGCGCTGCCGTGGCCGGCCGACGCGAGCGTGCGCTCGATGCCGCGCATGTGCACGGTGGTGACGGTGGTCGACCGCGCGCTCGGTGCCGTGCGCGTGATGACCACGCATCTGGAGTACTACTCGGCGCCGCAGCGGCTGGCGCAGGCGCGTGCGTTGCGCGCGCTGCACGACGAGGCCTGTGCGCTGGCTGCGGCGCCGCCGGAGTCGTCGGACGACGGCTCGCCGTTCCAGACCCAGTTGCACACGCCGCATGCGGTGCTGTGCGGCGACTTCAACGCCGAGGCGTCCGACGCGGCGATCGGCGCGATCACGGCGCCGTCATCGGATGCCGCGCATGGCTTGCGCGACGCCTGGCCGTTGGCGCACGGCAGCGCACCGCAAGCGCCGACCTTCCGCGTGTTCGACCGCACCTACGGCCCCGAGCCGATGGCGTGTGACTTCGTGTTCGTCAGCGCGGGGCTGGCGCCGAGCGTGCGCCGCGTCGAGGTCGATCTGCACACCCGGGCGTCGGACCACCAGCCGGTGCTGGTGGAGATCGACGCCGCTGCGCGCTGAGCGCCGCCCGATCTACGTCCGATCGCGCCGCTGAAGAATCGCCTTCATGTCGTCGAAGCCCACCGGCGCCGACGTGTGCTCGTGGATGATGCGCAGCACGTGCCCGCTGGTGCGCAGGCCCCAGGTGATGCGGTTCTGCATGGTGCGCAGCGGCTCGCCCTGAGCGGAGACGCCCTCATAGGTGACGATCGCGCTGACGATGGCGGCGTCGCGCACCACCGTGGCCGACACATCGTCGAACGTCACCTTCACGCGTTCGGTGCCCAGCGAAGTGAACCAGCCTTCGACGGCGGTTTGCCACGCCGCGATACCCTCGTACGACCACACGCCCCAGGTGTCGAACACACGCACGTTGGGGTCGTACAGCCGCATCAAGGCCTGCACGTCGCGCGCGTTCACGGCTGCCTTGTACGACTCGAGAATCTGTGCGATCGGCTTGTCGATGTCAGGCACGGCGGCTCTCCTTGCGCATCGCATCGGCATCGGGCGGGGCCTGCCAGACAGTCCGGCCGCTGTCAGGCCGCGTCACCCCAGCGCCGACGCGGCTGCGAGTATCTGCTGATTCACCGCGTTGGCGCGCACGAAGCTGTCGCGAAACGGCTCGGGCACGTGGTCGCGCGAAGTCCTGCCGCCTGATCAGTTGCCAGGCGCTGCCAGGCGTCGGCGACGAAGCAAACGAGCGGGACGGCGGGTGCACCGAAACAGCGGGCATGATGCGCCCTGGTGGACGCGACCTTCAGTTCCATTGCCGACGCGTCTGCGCTGCTGCAGTGGCTCGGCGTGGCGCTGGTCGCGTTCGCCGCCGCGGTGCTCGGCGGCCTCGCCGGCTACGGCACCGGGCTGATCCTGCCGATCGCGCTGGCGCCGGTGATCGGCGTGGCCAACGTCGTGCCGCTGATGGCGGTGGCGATGATGATCAACAACGGCAGCCGCGTGCTGGCGTTTCGCCGCGAGATCCAGTGGCCGCACGTGCGCCGCATGCTGTGGCTCGGCCTGCCGGCGTGCCTGCTCGGCGCCTGGGGCTACACGCGGCTCGACACGCGCGCGGTGGCGCTGCTGCTGGGGCTGTTTCTGCTGGCGAGCATTCCGCTGCGCCGCGCGCTGCAGCGCGCACGGCGGCAACTCGGCGCGCGCGGCGAGGTGGTGGCCGGTGGCGTGTTCGGCGTCATCGAAGGCGGCATGACCGGCACCGGCGTGATCCTGATCTCGATGCTGATGGCCGCCGGCGTGCAGGGCGCGGCGCTGATCGCCACCGACGCGGTGATCTCCACCGTGATGAGCCTGGCCAAGGTGCTGCTGTTCGGCGGCGCGGCGCGGCTCGAC
>DASURM010000412.1:0-4417 GCA_036280035.1 Burkholderiaceae bacterium
CCGAGGTGATCGAGGCGTTTCGCAATAAGGGCTGGCACTTCGTGGCGGCGCGCACCGCATACGAAGACCCGCTGTACGCGATGCAGCCGACGGTGCTGCCGGCCGGCGGCAGCATCGTCTGGGCGCTGGCGCGCGAGCGCGGCGCCGGCAACCTGCGCCAGCCGCCCGAAGATGCCGCCTACGAGCGGCCGCGGCTGCAGCGCCTCGGGCTGGCGCCGTAGCGGCGTTAAGCTCGCGCGATGGCCATCCGCATCCGCGACATCGACCACCTCGTGCTGCGCGTGGTCGATCTGGCTGCGATGGAGCGCTTCTATTGCGACGCGCTTGGCTGCAGCGTCGAAAAGCGGCAGCCTGCGATCGGCCTCGTCCAGTTGCGCGCCGGCCGCTCGCTGCTCGACCTGGTGCCGGTCGACGGGCCGCTCGGCCGCGCGGGCGGTGCGCCGCCGGGGCGCGAAGGGCGCAACCTCGATCACTTCTGCTTCCGCGTCGAGCCGTTCGACGAGGCCGCGATCCGCGCGCAACTGCGGCGCTTCGAAGTCGACGCTGGCCCGGCGCAGTCGCGCTATGGCGCCGAAGGCGAGGGGCCGTCGATCTACGTCACCGACCCGGAAGGCAACACGGTCGAGTTGAAAGGCCCGCCTGACACCGCCTGAAACCCGCGGGTCGATACGCCGGCGCTACGCTGCCGGGCCGCGATCGGCGGAGCCCCGCCGCAGGCGGCAACGCGCTTCGTCCGCCACACGCCCGCTGAAGAAAGGCCTCGCCATGCGCAGGACTGTCGCCGCTGTGTCGTTGCTCTCGCTGACCGTGCTCGGCGCCGTCGGTTGTTCGAGCATGAGCCCCAAGCCGCCGCAGGTGCCGGGGGTGCTGAAGCCACCGCCTGAGCAGGAGCTGTTTCTCGAGGCGCGCGCCAGCGGCTCGCAGATCTACGAGTGCGTGTCCAAGGCGGGTGGCGCGCACGAATGGATGCTGCGCGCTCCGGAGGCGCAACTCACCAGCGCCACGCTCGGGCGCGACCTCGGCAAGCACTACGGCGGGCCGACCTGGGAGGCGAGCGACGGCAGCCGCGTGCTCGGCGTGGTGCTCGAGCGCGCGCCGGCCAGCCGGCCCGACGCGATTCCGTGGCTGCTGCTGGGTGCGAGGGCCACCTTCGGCCAGGGCGTGCTGGCGCAGACCAAGAGCATCCAGCGCGTGGCCACCGAGGGCGGCGTGGCGCCGGCCGAGCCATGCACGGCGGCCAACGCCCGCCAGTTCGCGCGCGTGCCGTACAAGGCAACGTACTATTTCTACCGCAACCGCTGAGGCCGCGCCGCCGGCCGCCTCGGCGCGCCGGCGATGACGACAACCCCCACGACGACCACCCTGACACCGGCGAGCGCCCTTTCGAAGTTGTTCGGCCCCTGGGTGCGCGAGGTCGATCGCGGCACGCTGCGCGCCGACGCGCTGGCCGGGCTGCTCGGCGCGGTGCTGGTGCTGCCGCAGGCGATCGCGTTCGCGGCGCTGCTCGGGCTGCCGCCGTCGTACGGCCTGGCCACCGCCGTGCTGCCGTGCATCGTCGCGGCGCTGTTCGGTTCGAGCCGCCACGTGATGTCGGGGCCGACCAACGCCAACTCGCTGGCGCTGGCGGCGATGCTGGCGCCGCTGGCGGCGATGGGCAGCCCGGCCTACATCCAGCTCGTGCTGCTGGTGACGCTGCTGGTGGGCGCCCTGCAGTTGGCCGTTGGCGCTCTGCGGCTCGGCGCGCTCGCGCACTTCATCTCGCCGGCCGCGCTGCGCGGGTTCACCGGCGGCGCCGCGCTGCTGATCGCGCTGCATTCGCTGAAGGATCTGCTCGGCGTCGCGGTGCCGGCCGGCGGGTCGACCGCGGCGACGCTGGGGGCGCTGGCCCAGCACCTTCCGCAGGCCAACCCGGCGGCGCTGATCGTGGGCGCGCTGACGATCGCGGCGGCGCTGGCGGCACGCCGCGCCTGGCCGCGCTCGCCGCACCTGCTGCTGGGCATGGTGGTCGGCATGCTGGCCGCGGCCGCGCTGGCGTGGGGGGTGCATGCCTGGCCCGCGGTCGAGCTGGTCGGCGTGGTGCCGCAGGCGTGGCCGCGCTGGCAGCCGCCCGAGATCCACTGGAGCCACCTGCCGTCGCTGGCGGGCTCGGCGCTGGCGCTGACCGTGATCGCGCTCGGCCAGTCGTACTCGATCGCCAAGGTGCTGTCGCAGCGCTCGGGGCAGTACATCGACGTCAACCGCGAGTTCGTCGGCCAGGGCCTGTCGAACCTCGCCGGCGGGCTGTTTTCGTGCTTCGTCTCGTGCGGCTCGCTGAACCGCTCGCTGCCTAACCTGGAAGGCGGTGCACGCACCCCGCTGGCCAGCGTGTTCTCGGCGCTGTGGCTGCTGGCGCTGGTGGGCGTGAGCGCGGCGCTGCTGGCGGCGATCCCGATGGCGGCGGTGGCCGGGCTGCTGCTGGTGGTGGCGTGGTCGCTGCTCGACGTGCCGCAGTGGCGACGCACGCACGCGCTGTCGCGGCGCGAGTTCGGCATCGCGCTGGCGACGCTGGTGGCGACGCTGCTGGTGCCGCTGGCGCTGGCGATCGGCTTCGGCACGCTGCTGTCGCTGGCCGACTACCTGTGGCGCACCGCGCGGCCGGCGATGCGCACGATGGGCTTCGACAACCGCGAGCCCGGCCGCCACCTGGTGATCGCCGACGACAACCCGCGCGCGCTGCCCGAGTGCCCGCAGCTCAAGCTGCTGCGCATGGAGGGCTCGGTCTACTTCGGTGCCACGCAGCACGTGGGCGAGCGGTTGCACGAACTGCGCGCCGCTGCTGGATCGCAGAAGCATCTGCTGGTGATGGCCAAGAGCATGAACATCGTCGACGTCGCCGGCGACGAGCTGTGGCGCGACGAGCTGCGGCTGCGCCGCGCGGCGGGCGGCGACCTGTATTTCCATCGCCCGCGGCCGCCGGTGATGGCGCTGTGGCAGCGCAGCGGCTTCGTCGACGAGATCGGCCGCGACCACATCTTTCCGGACAAGCGCACCGCGATCGCCACCATCGTGCCGCTGCTCGATGCCGGCATCTGCGCGCGCTGCACGGTCAAGCTGTTCGACGAGTGCCCGCGCTGAGCGCGGCTTCAGGTTGCGACGCCGGGGGTTGGAGTCGGCGTGGCGGTCATGGAGATGAGACCCCGGACGCCGAAGCCCCGCTCACCTGGTGGGTCATGGCGCGCGAGAATCGACGAATTCCGCCGCGTCGATGCCTTTGTCCCACTGTCCGGTCTGCAGCATGAAGTCGATCGTCGCCTTCACCGCCGGCCGGCTGATGCGTACATCGTGCGCGGCGATCTTGATCTGGCGCTTCACCAGCGCTCGCGTCAACTGATTGCCGTCGGTCATATTGAACTTGAAGAACGACTCACTGATCTTCACGACCTCTTCGGAGTTCGCTGGGTCGTTGATGAACTCGTCGGCGTCACGGGCGGCCTTGACCAGCGCCGCGACGACGTGAGGATGGGCGTCGACATAGGCCTGCGTAAGAACCATGCCGATTCCAGCGCCGTTGGTGGCGAAGATCTCGGCAGGTTGGGGGTCGGTATCGGCTCGCCAAACCACTTTGCATTGCTTGGTTACTTCGCACATCGCGCCCGCTGGCACGTAGGAGAAGGCAAAGTCGATCTGCCCATGGGCCAGCGCCTGGATAGTGGTGGCTGGAGGCCCCACGGCCACCCAAGTCACATCTTCGGCCGTCAGGCCGGCCTTCTCGAGTATGAACCGCATACCAGTCTCGACCGCGCTGCCGCGGGAGGTGACGCCGATCTTCTTGCCTTTGAGGTCCTTTGCCCAGGTCGGGAAGGGCTTGCCGGCATTGGCGGCGGCGACATGATTCCCAACGATGATTTCGCCGGGACTCTTGGCATAGAGGTTTCCCACATACTTCAGCTTGGCGCCTTTCATCACCGCCGGAACAATGGTTTCGGCTGAGGCGAAAGCTACTTCGATGCTCTTGGCCAGCGCCGCCTGAATCCCCAGTGTCGCGCTCGGGATCACCTGCAATTGGCACTTGATGCCGGCGTTCTCGCAGTAGCCCTTGGCGATGGCGACACGCATCGTCAGGCCTGCCGTCCCAGGGTAGTCCTGGATGCGAACGGTCTCGCCCTTGCCTTGGCCGAAGGCCGCCGTGGCGACAACGGCAAACGTCGCCGCGAGCAGCGCCCTGAATGAACGCTCGCGCGTCTTCGATGGTTGCGAGATCTTGTTCATGATGCCTCCAGCTGAGATCTCAAACTTGAATTGGCAACCGCTACCGCGGCCATCGGCCGGAGCCTACGATGCGTTGGCGCCGGTCTTGGATGCGGCTTCCAGCTCCTCTAGCAAGATGGGCGCGCCCATGCTGTTGGCGTGAATGCCCAGCACGCTGACGCCTTGCAGG